>NZ_CAUVXG010000093.1:7041-11197 GCF_963555885.1 Protofrankia sp. Cr2 | reverse complement strand
GGAGACGATGAGCGGATCTGTGCTGGTAGGGGCGGGGGTCGCGGGGATCCGCCGACCGTCGGTACATGCCGTTTGACCCGGCGCGGGTCGCCGCGGCGCTACCCGGCTACGAGCTGGGCGAGGTCCTCGGCTGGGGCACGTTCGGGTTGGTGCTGGCCGGCCGACATCGTCGACTGAACCGCGACGTTGCGATCAAGGTTCTGGTGGCGGACCTCGACGGCGCGACCGCGGGGTTCGCGGCGGAAGCACAGCTGCTCGCCGCCCTTGATCATCCACATGTGGTGCGGGTCCACGACTACGTCGCCGACGACGACCTGCACCTGATCGTCATGGAGAAGTTGGGCGGGGGGACGCTGACCCGCCGGCGGGCCGGCATGTCCCCGCAGGCCGCCTGCGCGGTCGGCCTGGCGGTTGCCGCGGCGCTGTCCTACACCCACGGCCGGGACGTCCTGCACCGCGACATCAAACCGGACAACATCCTGTTTGACGCCGGCGGCCTGGTCAAAGTCACCGACTTCGGCATCGCGAAGATCGTGGCAGGATCGGCGGCCGCGGCCAGTGCGGTTGTCGGGACCCCGCGGTACATGGCCCCCGAGCAGCAGATCACCGGCGGTCGGCTGGGACCGGCCACCGACCTGTACGCCCTCGGGATCGTGCTCTCCCACCTGCTGAGCGGGACGCCGCACTTCGACCCGAGTCTGCCGTCAGATGTGCCCCCACAGCACCACCTCGGCACCGTCCCGCCACCGCCGGCCGGGGTGCCCGCACCGATCGCCGATGTGATCATGCGCGCGCTGGCCAACGACCCGAAAGCCCGCCAGCCTTCCGCGCACGCCTTCGCCCTCGACCTGGCTCGCGCCGCCACGACCGCATACGGCCCGGGGTGGACCGCTCGCTCCGGCATCGTGCTCCGGCTCGACGACGACGTCCGCGCCGCCGTCTGCCAGCCATCCACCGCCATCCCACCGACACCGACACCGACACCGACACAGGCACAGGCACCGACCGTCCGGATACCCCCGTGGCTGTCAGGTCCCGACCCGATCCGCCGGCGCCGCATCGCCGTTGCGGTCGCCGTTGTCGCGCTGTTCCTGGTCGGTGCCGTCCTCACCTTCACCTCCCTGGGGCAGACGGTTCCTGTCGTTGGTCCTCCTGGGCCGTCGGCTACCTCCACCTCTGTCCCGCCGACGCCGGTTCCCACCTTCCGGACGCTCGGCCAGCCCCTGACCGGGCATACCGGCGAGGTGCGGTCGGTGGCGTTGTCCCCGGACAGGCGGACGCTGGCCAGCGCCGGTGGCGACGGCACGGTACGGCTGTGGGATGTCACCGACCCGACCGCCCTCCGCGCGCTCGGCCCACCCCTGACCGGCCACACCGGTGGGGTGTATGCGGTGGCGTTCTCCCCGGACGGGCGGACGCTGGCCAGCGCCGGCGAGGACTGGACGGTGCGGCTGTGGGATCTCACCGACCCGACCGTCCCCCGCCCGCTCGGGAAGTCGCTGGTAGGCCATACCGGTGCGGTGTGGTCGGTGGCGTTCGCCCCGGACGGGCGGACGCTTGCCAGCGCCGGCTTCGACCACACGGTGCGACTGTGGGACGTGTCCGATCGGGTCGCCGCCCATCTGTCGGGCGGGCCACTGGTCGGCCACACCGACGCCGTGGAGTCGGTGGCGTTCTCCCCGGACGGGCGCACGCTTGCCAGCGCCAGCTGGGATGGCACGGTGCGGCTGTGGGATGTGGCCGGTCCCGCATACCCCGCCGACCCGGCCGTCCCGCGTCCGCTCGGCCCGCCGTTGACCGGCCAGGTTGGCCAGGTCGGCAAGGTACGGTCGGTGGCGTTCGCCCCGACGGGGAGGCTCCTGGCCAGCGCGGGTGACGACGGGACGGTCCGGCTGTGGGACATGGCCGACCTGACCGCGCCCCACCCACTCGGCCCGCCGCTGACCGGCCAGACCAGCTGGGTGCGGTCGGTGGCGTTTTCTCCTGATGGGACGCTCCTGGCCAGCGCGGGTGGCGACGGGACGGTCCGGCTGTGGGGTGTGGCCGACCCGGCCGCACCCCGTCCGCTCGGCGAGCTACTGACTGGTCAGCCGCCGACCGGTCAGCAGCCGACCGGCCGTGGCAGCTGGGTGACGTCGGTGGGGTTCTCCCCGGTTGGGACGCTCCTGGCCAGCGGCAACGGCGATGAGACGGTGCGGCTGTGGCAGGTGGGTAATTGAATGGATGACGGCCTTTTCGGTCGCTCGGCGGCCGTGGTCGCGCCGGGTGCCGTTCTCCTGCCGGACTGGCTCAATAGCGCAGAGCAGCGACGTATGCTCGGTGCGGCCCGCGGTTGGGCGGCACCGCCCGCGGGTTTGCGCCATCCACGTATGCCGGACGGAACGCCGCTGCGGGTCGAGTCGGTCTGCCTCGGCTGGCACTGGTCGCCCTATCGCTATTCCCGGTACGCAGACGACAGCGACGGTGACGGCGCACCGGTCAAGCCGCTGCCGGCATGGCTTGTGGAGATGGCGCGTGCGGCGGTCGTCGACGCCAGCGGTATCGACCCGACGGTGTCCGCCGAGCCGGCTGTCTATTGTCCGGACGCGGCAATCGTGAATTATTACGACGACGATGCCCGTCTCGGTCTTCATCAGGACCGGGCGGAGCACACGATGGCGCCGGTGGTGTCCTTCAGCATCGGTGATGTGTGCGTGTTTCGGTTCGGTAATCCGCATACCCGCACCCGCCCGTGGCGTGACGTTCAGCTGCGAAGCGGGGATCTGTTCGTGTTCGGGGGGCCGTCCCGGCTGGCTTACCACGGAGTCCCACGGACGATGCCGGGCAGCGCCCCACCGGAGCTGGGTATGCGGCACGGGCGGCTCAGCGTCACGGTGCGCGAGACGGGCCTCGCCGGCGGTGGGCGGGCTTAACACTGTGTCGCCGTTGTGGCGCCCCGAGGTCCGCGCCCGCCTCAGCCGCTGAGAAATCGCCCACCACCACTGACCGTTGCGCGCGGTCTGTTACACGTTGCCATCTTCGGTCTGGGGGATCGGGATTGCCGTAAAAGCACCGTCGTGCAGCACGGGCACGACCAGGTCGGCATCAAGCTGTGCGGCGGAAGCGACGTCGTCAACCCAGCCCAGGGCCGCGAGTTCCCGACCGGAAACGGATCCGACCAGTTCGCCGTGTACGTCGGACTCAGCGTCCCGGAATGCAGCCATCGCGGCACGTGCCTCCGGTGAGACCCACTTCCTGGCCAGGCCGGCCGCGTCCACGGCTCTGGCGATCACGGCGCCGGCGCCGAGCAGGTCCTCGACAGCCGGCCGCAGCGGACCGGCGTGCGGCGTCCCCGCTCCGTCCGGCCACCGCTCGCCCGCCGCAATCACCGCGACGTTGCGACCCGCCGTGACCTCAGCCGCCAGCGCCCGTCCCACCGCTGTCGCGTTACGCAGGCAACCCGCGATGATCGTGGCCGCACCCAGTTCAGCCGCCATGGTCGACAGCGCGGCGCCATTCGGCGATGGCAGCACCAGACGGGTTCCAGTTGGGATGCGGTCAAGGTCCGTCGGCGACAGCGACCAAGGTACGGTTGGATCGCCACGGCGGCCGGCGAGAACCGCATCCTGCTGCACGGCGAACCGCTGTGCAGAGACGTCTCGGTGCCGGAAAGGCAGGACCGCGGCTCCTCGGCCGACCGCAACGCTCACCGCCGTCGTGAACCGCAGAACGTCCACGATGACAATGACATTGCTCGGATGTGTCAGGGCTGCGAGGTCTTGCGCAGCCCAGCCGAAACGGACGGAGAACGGACGTTGTCCGGCGAGGTCCAGCATGCACCAAGTGTGCCAAACTACCCGCCACTACTGTCTGCTGGCGGCTTCGCGAGCCGCGACCCGAGCGTGTGCATTGCGCGTCCGACCGCTCGAATTCGCAGACGAGATGCCAGAGAAGAATGCCTGCAGATTCTGCCGAGTAGGGTAGCGGCCGCACCGGGGGCATACCGTGACCGCATAAAGGACTGCACCCACGTGCTCCTCACAATGGATGCGGCAACCGTCACGGAGCCGCCGTATCCGTTCGGCCGAGTCTGCGTTCGGAGACGTCTGGCGGGGCATACAGGGCACACAGGGCACACAGGGCACACAGGGCACACAGGGCACACGGCGGGGCACGT
>NZ_CAUVXG010000093.1:5981-6638 GCF_963555885.1 Protofrankia sp. Cr2 | reverse complement strand
GGTGCACCGTAGAGTGGCGGGGACGGTCGTCGTCCGATGGTGCGGAGGGTTCTGGCTCATGGGACGCAGGTTCAACACGGCGGGGCCGTGTCTGCCCGCGTACCACTACATGATTCCGGCGTTGGGGCGGCTGCCGGAGGCACCCGATCTGGTCGCCCAGATGGGCTATTTCGTGGTGCATGCGCCGCGGCAGACGGGGAAGACGACCACGCTGCGGGCGCTGGCCGAGGAGCTGACCGCCGGCGGCGTGTACGCGGCGTTGCACTTTTCCTGTGAGGTCGGCGAGGCCCTCGGTGATGATCTCGGCGCCGCGCAGCGCGGCATCCTCCAGAGGATCCGAGACCACGCCGACATTGCGTTGCCACTGGACCTGCGTCCGCCGCCTTGGCCGGACGTGCCCGACGCGAGCCTGTTCGCGTCGGCGCTTACCGCGTGGGCGCGGGTCTGTCCGCGGCCGCTGGTGTTGTTCTTCGATGAGATCGACGCGTTGCGCGGTGCGAGTCTGATCAGCGTCCTGCGCCAGCTTCGGGACGGCTACAGTCATCGTCCGCATGCGTTTCCCGCTTCCGTGGCGTTGTGTGGGCTGCGCGACGTCCGTGATTACAAAGCCGCCAGTGGTGGCGACCCGAATCGGCTCGGCACCGCCAGCCCGTTCAA
>NZ_CAUVXG010000093.1:0-5621 GCF_963555885.1 Protofrankia sp. Cr2 | reverse complement strand
TATCAAGTTGGAGTCGTTGCGGCTGGGGGATTTCACCCCGAGCGAGGTGGCTGAGTTGTACGGCCAGCACACGGCCGAGACCGGGCAGGTGTTCACCCCGGGGGCGGTGGATCGGGCGGTGGAGTTGACCGCGGGGCAGCCGTGGCTGGTCAACGCGTTGGCCCGGGAGATCGTTGAAAAGATGAAAGTTCCCGCATCGGAGCCGATCAGCGTCGAGCATGTGGAGCAGGCGAAGGAGCGGTTGATTCTGGCGCGCGCCACGCATCTGGACTCGTTGGCGTCCAAGCTCGTCGAGTCGCGGGTGCGTCGGGTTGTGGAGCCGGTGCTGGCCGGGACGTTGACTCAGCTCGACCCCTACGATGACGATCTGCTGTATGCGCGTGACCTCGGGCTGGTCGCGGCGACCCGTCCGCTGCGTATCGCCAACCCGATCTACCATGAGGTGATCGCCCGGGTGCTCACCGCCAACACCGAGGAGACGGTTCTCGCTGATCCGCGGGCCTTTGTTCGCGCCGACGGCCGGCTGGATTTCGACCTGTTGCTGGCCGAGTTCGCTGATTTCTGGCGTGAGCACTCCGACGTGCTGACCCGTGGGATCGTCTACCATGAGGTCGCCCCCCAGCTGGTGTTCATGGCTTTTCTGCAGCGCGTCGTGAACGGGGGTGGACACGTGGAGCGGGAATACGGCGTCGGGCGCGGGCGCATCGATCTGTTTGTTCGCTGGCCTTACCAGAACTCGGACGGAAAACGAGCCGTGCAACGGGAGGCGGTCGAGTTGAAGGTGTGGCGGGCCGGCGAACCCGACCCGCTGGGCAAGGGGCTGGCCCAGTTGGATGGTTACCTTGACCGGCTCGGCCTTGACCGCGGTGTCCTGGTGGTCTTCGACCGCCGGCCCGAGGTCGCGCCTATCGCCGACCGCACCAGGTTTGAGCAGGCGAGCAGCCCGTCGGGTCGCCCGGTCACCGTCCTTCGCGCCTGACCGCTCTGCGCGCCTGGCTGGAGGCTTCCCATGGCGGGTGGGATTACCGTTGTAGGCATGTGCCGCAATATCACCGAACTGCGGGGCCTCGACCCGCCTGCGACCGACGAGGAGATCGAGGCGGCCGCCCGCCAGTTCATCCGGAAGGTCAGCGGGCTGCGCCAGCCGCCGGCGGCCGATGATGCGTTCGAGGCGGCCGTCACCGAGGTGACCGCTACGGTTCACCGGCTGCTCGGCGCGCTACCGGCCCGCCGCCAGCCCCCGACTACCGTGCCGCCGCTGCGGCGCCCCGAGGTCCGTGCCCGCCTCGGCCGCTGAGAAATCACCGGCCGTACGTGAGATTCCAGGTAAGAATCCCTGATGAATTCTATCGTGTCGGGTAGCGGCCGCACCGGGGGCATATCGTGACCGTGTACAGGGCAGCGCCCAGGTGTTCCTCACAATGGATGCAGCAACCGCCGAGAAGCCGCCGCATCCGTTCGGCCGGGTCTGTGTCCGCAGCGACCGGCGGGGCGGCTGGCGGAGCGCCGGAGGGTTGGTTGAGCGAGCGGGCAATACCCTGGTAGATGTTGTATGCCTGGTCGAGAGTCTGTCGATGGTAGCCGAACCATGCCGCCACCTTTGGCTGGCGGGTGCTACCCGGTATCGTGCGGGAAAGCCGTTCCTCGTACCCGGCGATCTCGTTGTGGGTCGCTTGGATGGATGCTATCGCCTCGGTAATCTGCGCGGCTGAATAAGGTGAACGCTACAAGATCCGGTTGAGTTTCTGAGTGTAGCGTCTCATGATCTTTCCCAGTTCCTCGACCGCGGGCGCGACATAGGGCGGGTCGGGTATGTCATCGGTGGGGCGTGCACCGTACATCCAAGTCTCCTTTCGGCCGCGGCTATTGTGATCGAAAGAACTGTGGTTGGCTTCCTGTTCCTGTTCGGGTCGGCTCGATCGCGTTCAGGACGAGGGCGCACAGGGATTCGCGGTTGTCGAGAACGTCGTCGGGGACGCTGTAGTAGCGGCGGACGGTGACGGTTCGTCCCGCTGCCCGGTAGGTGAAGGGGTGGGCACCTGCCGCCTCGGCCGCGGCTCCGGCGGCGGCGTCGACGCGAAGATAGAGGGTGTCCATGACCATCGCGAACTGCCGGTCGTGGTGGCACAGTGCCCAGCCGCCGAAGAAACGGCGCAGCGTGACGCCGTCGATCGGTTGAAGCTGGTCGAGGATGTGGTCGGCGAGGCTTCGGTCACCGCTCATGGCCGCGTGTCCGTCGCGGCCGGAGACCGGAGCGCCTCGACCAGGCAGCCGATGTTCACAGGGTCGTGTCCTTCCATGAGCTGGTGGGGTCACATCGCAGGGAGACGAGAATGTCGTCGGTGATCTCCTGGAGTCGGGAGGCTGGCGTCCCGGCTCGGACGAGCACCAGAACGCCCTGGTAGTCGACCAGGAGTCGGGCACCCCACCGGTCGGCCTGGGCGGCGGCGGGCACCTGCCCGGCGGCCTGTGCGCGTGCCACAGCACCGGTGAAACCTCGCTCGATGGCATCCAGCCCGCGCCGGACACCGCGGCTCGTCAGCTCGTCCAGGGCGTAGGACTCGACCGCGGTGTTCGTGACCAGGCATCCGGGGTCCGGGGTGCGCCCGGTATTGAAGGTGGAGGTGAAGTACGTGCTGATGCCCCCCAGCGGGTCATCCGGCCGTTCCAGGTGGTCCGCGACGCGTCGGACCACGACCCGGTCGACGTAGGCGTCCAGGGCCGCTCGGAAGATCGAATCCTTGTTCCCGAACGCTCGGTAAAGACTGCCCGGATGCAGCCCGGTGGTCTCCTCCACGTCCTTCAACGACGTCCCCTGATAACCCTGCCGACGGAACAGGTGCATCACCGCCGTGAGGACATCATCGGAGTCGAAGGTCTGTCGCCGGCCCATCCATCCTCCATAGTTGAATGAATGCTCATCAATCTAGTTCGGAATACGCCCCTGTCAAGCCCTGGGTGTCCGACGCCGAGGAACACCGGTGCGAGTCGCTGTTGGATGGAGACCGGAGCGCCTGGCGGGGCACCCGGCGGGGCACACAGGGCGCCCGGTGGGGCACACAGTGCACCGTAGAGTGGCGGGGACGGTGGTCGTCCGATGGTGTGGAGGGTTCTGGCTCATGGGACGCAGGTTCAACACGGCGGGGCCGTGTTTGCCCGCGTATCACTACATGGTTCCGGCGTTGGGGCGGTTGCCGGAGGCGCCCAGCCTGGTGGATCAGATGGGCTATTTTGTGGTGCATGCGCCGCGGCAGACGGGGAAGACGACCACGCTGCGGGCGCTGGCCGAGGAGCTGACCGCTGGTGGCGTGTACGCGGCGTTGCATTTCTCGTGTGAGGTCGGCGAGGCCGCTGGCGACGACTACGGCGCGGCGCAGCGCGGCGTGCTCCACGCGATGCGAAGCCGGGCCGAGTTCGCCCTGCCGGCAGAGCTGCGGCCGCCGTCGTGGCCGGCGGCCCCTGCGGAGAACATGCTCGCGGAGGCGCTCGCGGCGTGGGCGCGGGTCTGTCCGCGGCCGTTGGTGTTGTTCTTCGATGAGATCGACGCGTTGCGCGGTGCGAGTCTGATCAGCGTGCTGCGCCAGTTGCGGGCCGGGTTCAACGAGCGACCGGGTGGGTTTCCCGCTTCGGTGGCGTTGTGTGGGCTGCGCGACGTCCGTGATTACAAAGCCGCCAGTGGTGGTGACCCGAGCCGGCTCGGCACCGCGAGCCCGTTCAATATCAAGCTCAAGTCGCTGCGGTTGGGGGACTTCACTGCTGAGGATGTCCGGGAGCTGTACGGCCAACACACCGCGGAGACCGGGCAGGTTTTCACCCCGATGGCGGTGGATCGGGCGGTGGAGTTGACCGCGGGGCAGCCGTGGTTGGTCAACGCGTTGGCCAACGAGATCGTCGAGGAGCTCGCGGTCCCGCCTACCGAGTCGATCACTGTGGACCATGTGGAGCAGGCGAAGGAGCGGTTGATTCTGGCGCGCGCCACGCATCTGGACTCGTTGGCGTCCAAGCTCGTCGAGTCGCGGGTGCGTCGGGTTGTGGAGCCGGTGCTGGCCGGGACGTTGACGCAGCTCGATCCGTACGATGACGATCTGCTGTATGCGTGTGACCTTGGGCTGGTCGCGGCGACCCGTCCGTTGCGTATCGCCAACCCGATCTACCATGAGGTGATCGCCCGGGTGCTCACGGCCAACGTGGAGGTCAATGTCGTTGCCGATCCGCGCAGTTTCGTGCTGAGCGACGGCCGGTTCGATTTCGACATGCTGTTGCGGGAGTTCGCCGACTTCTGGCGTGAGCACTCCGACGTGCTTACCGCCGGGGTTGTCTACCATGAGGTGGCCCCGCAGTTGGTGTTGATGGGTTATCTGCAGCGGGTGGTCAATGGTGGTGGGTATGTCGAGCGGGAGTATGGCATTGGCCGGGGTCGGATTGACCTGCTGGTGCGCTGGCCCTATCAGAGCTCGGCTGGCACACGGTGCTGGCAGCGGGAGGCGATCGAGTTGAAGGTGTGGCGCGCCGGCGAACCCGATCCGCTGGCCCGGGGGTTGGCTCAGCTGGATGGTTACCTCGACCGGCTCGGTCTCGACCGCGGTGTCCTGGTGGTCTTCGACCGTCGGCCCGAGGTCGCGCCTATTGCCGACCGCACGAGGTTTGAGCAGGCGAGTAGCCCGTCCGGTCGCCCGGTCACCGTCCTGCGCGCCTGACCGGCTTGCTCCCGCGGCCTGTCGAGTCTCGATGACCGTCTCCTGCTGACGTTTCGTCAGCGGTCAGGTTCGGGTGATGGCGGTCAGCCAGGCCGGGATGCTGGTGGGTCCGAGGTTGATCTCGATTTCGGCCGGCTCGATCGAGTCGATCTGCCAGCCGTCGTCGAAGCTGGCTGTGAGCTCGTCCCGGGTCAGCCTACGCGGACCCGTATCGCCCGGATGGCGGTCGCTGAAGCCGAGCATGAAATAGCGGCCGCCGGGTGGGATCGTCGACCGCAGACTCGCGGTGAACCGGAGGCGATCGTCGTCGGTGAACACGTGGAACAGTCCACAGTCGAGCACCGTGTCGAACTGTTCACCCAGCTGCTCCAGCTCAAGGGCGTCGCCGACCAGAAACCTGACGGTCAGACTCCGGTCGGCGGCCTTGCGTCGGGCGCGGGCGATGGCCGCCGCTGCGGTGTCGATGCCGGTCGCGTCCAGCCCGAGGCGAGCGGCCATCAGGGCGTGTTCTCCGGTTCCGCAGCCGACATCGAGGACTCGTCCGCGGAGCACGCCGGCGTCGGCCAGGTCCAGGAACGCCGGTTGAGGCCGGCCGATGTCCCACGGGGGCGTGCCCTGATAGGAGGTGTCGAAGTCGATGGGCCGCCGTGGTTTCAGCGGATCGGACGTGCCCACGGGACTCTCCGGACTGGCCATGGGTCGATCCTCCTCCCTGAACATCACGTGTGCACGGTCCTGGTGGTTGCGGTACCAGGTGACGGTGTCGAGGAACGTCACGGTGGAGTCGGCATCTACGCGACGAGGAACACCGGCGTGAGTCGTTGTTGGATGGAGACCGGAGCGCTTGGCGGGGCACCCGGCGGGGCACCCGGCGGGGCACACAGGGCACCCGGTGGGGCACGCGGTGCACCCGGTGGGGCACGC
>NZ_CAUVXG010000092.1:0-10474 GCF_963555885.1 Protofrankia sp. Cr2 | reverse complement strand
CTGTGCGGGCATACCGATACCTTGTACTGTTCTCAGCTGCGGATGGCAGGGATACTGGCGGAATTGCCACGATCGATATTGATCCGACGAGGTTCGAATCGCTGGAGCGACTCGATCGGGATCCGGATGTTCGGAGGGCGCTTGCCCGGATGTTCTCTCTTGCGATGGGCGGGATTTCGATGGTCTCGAAGAAGTAGTGGGCTCGGTCGCGGTAGGGACGGCGGATTCAACCGGTCGAGGCGAATGTTTACTAAGAATCCTGAAGATCCCGAGTTGATTTCACCCCGAAACAGGCAACGACCGAACCCAGTTCCGGGTCCAGGAAGAGCTGGAAGTAATATCCGCCTCGACGTCGATCATCGATGAACCCTATTGCAAGCTCGGTACCATCATAGGCACGAAGTGCATCGAGCGCTTCAGTGAATCCAAACGAAGGTTGGCCAGAGCGTCGGGTTCCGCGCTCTCGCCTCTCATAGATAGAGATAAGACGTTGGGTTGCGACGCCTTCAGGCCAGACTTTGTAATCGACGCCCGCGCCGAGGGCAGCTCGAGAAAGAAGCCGCACGCCATCAGCCCCGGCGAGGAGGTGCGCGAGATGACTTCTTTCCACGGAGCTCTCCAATGAATCTGCGAACTCGCCTGTTCTCAGATGGGCGCCCAGCAGCGGGCTACCCACCACCGCCCGGCCTGAACCATGGCCCCTTGTTGATACTGATCTCTGCACCTTCAATGACCCCGCGCAGCGCATGCTCCGACTCCTCATACACTTCATGCTCGGTTCCATGAATTCGAACGTTTCTCCCGGCCGGGACACTGGCGTGAGGAATCCGCATTACGATCCCTCCCGGACCAAGCTCCTCGGCCGCGTCAAGAGCGACGTCCTCGTAGTAGTGAGTCCACGAAGTGAATTCACTGTCAGTATTGCCGCCTACGTGCCGACCCGGATCAGAGTGACCACCGTGTGGTACAGCGCGCCCTTCCAGCGCATCGTCATACTTTGGATGCCCATTCGGAACTCCGCGATACAGGTAGCCATCTCCTTCACCACAGTTGTGGACGAGGATCGGGGTGGCCCCCGCCAGCACATAGTACGTGTGCAGGTCATCAACCGTCAGGTTGTACACCCGCTGGTGAGCCGCATACGTCCGGACCACACCGACCTGCACGAACGTGCCCGCCGACGTCCGCAACAGAGCACCCGAGGCCACGTCCCTGGCAGCCACCCACCGCCCCAACGACTCCACCCAGAACGGATGACCATCCGTCGCCACGATGACCTTGTCGCCGTCGGCGGTACGGACCGTCACCTCAACCAGGGCCTTATCCCCCTCACCCACGATCACATCGGTCACCGTGCGGACCTCGGTCCGACCGGTCGCCGGATCCGTCGCCACGACCCGATCCCCCACCTTCACCTCCCGGATCGGCCTGCGGCTCCCATCCGCCATCAGAACCCCGGTAGCCCCGTCGAAACTGTTCCGCGTGCCACAGGACTCACCGGCCAGGCGACCGTTCCCCCCAGCGCCAGAAGCAGGACCGCGAGGCAGAACGGGCTGGCAGCTCATCGCCAGCGGAACAGCCCCCGGCGAGGCCGCACACCCCCTGGAAAAATCATCCGGGTTCAACGTCTGCGGACCAGGCGCACCAGCCCGCTCTGCAGCCGACGCCGTCGGGACCTCCGCGGCCGGCGGCCTCGCATTAGCCGCCTCCCGCGGCCGCGGCAGGTTGTCAAACGTCAACCCGGCCATCGCCCGGTCCGCCGCCGCCTTCGCGTCGAACGCCGGCACCGCCGGCAACGCCACCGGCCCCCGCGGCTTGGCCGGCCCCCGCGGCTTGGCCGGCCCCGCGGCTTCACCGCCGGCCTGGACACCACCCGCCTACCCGCCCGCGGCACCGCGCGGCGCACTCCGCCGGACGAAACAAACCCATACTCCATGGAAGACGAAGCAAAGAAATACGCATCATACGAAAGGAACGTAAAGTCCAGACCCGTCGTGTCGTATGAATCAGCCGTATCGTCCGGAACCGCCGTTTCGTACGGAAGGAGCCTATAATCAAGCTCGTCTTGATCGTTTTCCCGATCGCGCCTATCCTTACTCTTACTCCTGCTCTTGGAACGCGGCTTATACCGCGGCGCAATCTTCCCTCCCAGCCGACGCGGACCCCCATAGAAATCAAGAGCCAGATTCCCCGCCTCAGTTAAACCTGTTGTGATGGCTTCCCTGGCTACTTCGTAGACGTACCGTCCCAATTTTCCAGGCGCAACATACTTATCGATGAGATCATCGACCGTGTTCGGCGAATGGCCGGACGGGTCGTTGTAGGCCAGCGGGTTCGCGTTGCCATACACATACCGATTGACACCGGCGGAGCCCGACAGCGGCAGGTCGATGCTGTCCCGGGAGAGGAACCCGCCGGTCCCCGGCGTATACCAACGCGCCTGCGCCGACACCTTCGCCGTCGCCGGATCCGTCCACGACCCCTGAAACCCGACCCGCACATTCGCACTACCCGCGGTGGTCGCCACGCCGAACGGATCAAACACCTTCTGATCGCTCAACCCCGACCCGCCGGCCGGGAACGCGGCCACCACATCACCATGGATGTCAGCCAGCGGCGCCCACGCCCCACCCGAGGTACCCAGCCCGATCAGATCCCCATCCGGGTCCCGGGCATACGTCGACGTCCCATCCCCGACCGGCTCCTTCTCGGTGCCTGCGTAGGCCAGCGCGGTACCGGCACGCACCGCGAGCCGATCCAGACTGTCGTAGCCGTAGGACACCGTCCCCGACGTCGTGTCCGAGACCAGCCGGTCGAACGCGTCGAACGTCGTCGTCGCGGTCGACCCACCCGCGGTCCGGGTCGTCCGGGTCCCCCGAGGGGTATAGGTGTAGGTCGCGGCGCCATCGGTGAGCAGCCGGTTACGCTCATCAAAGCTGGCGGTGGTGCCGTTGACCGCGGTCCGGTTACCCGCGCCGTCCCAGCCATACGTCGTGGTCGCCCCGGCCGGGTTGATCCACGACGTCAACCGGCCGGTGCGGTCATAGCCGAAACTCTGACTCCCCGACCCCGCCAACCCGGCCGGACTGAGCGTTTCGCTCAACCGGTTGTCGTTGGCGTCATAGCCATACGTCGCCGCCCGCAATGTCCCACCCGGCCCGGACAGCGTGTCGCTGACGGTGCGGCCAAGCTGGTCGTAACCGAAACTACGCACCGCCCCACCAGCGGCATAGCCGACCGAGGTCAACTGCCGCGCGTCGTCATAACCCAACGTGCGGGTCCCACCGGTGGCCGCACCCGTCGTCGACGTCAGATCACTGCGGTTGTTGTAACCGAACGACGACGTCCCCGCCGCATCCGACCGCGAGACCATCCGACCCGAACCGTCGAACCCGAACGTGGAGGCCCCCGCCGGACCGGCACTACCCGTCAGCAGATCCCGATCGTTGTAGCTGAACGTCTGCGTCCCCGACGGATGACCCACCGACGTCACCCGACCCACCAGGTCATAACCCACACTGCGTGACGCCGCAGTTGCCCCACCACCCGACCCGGACTCGGCGGTCAACCGGCCCAACGCATCAAACGTCCGGCTCCGACTCACCCCACCCGGCGCGGCCAGCGTCACCGGCAGCCCACCGACGTCATACGACGTCTGCCAGGTCCGATCCGCGGTCGCCGGATGCGCGACCGTGGACGGCTCGATCGTCTTCTCCACCAGGCCCAGACTGTTGACCGTCGTGACAGTGGCGTTGCCGCGGCCGTCGGTCAGCCGGGTCCGATGCCCCGCCGCGTCATACCCCGCCGACGTGGTGATCGAGGTGGAGGCGGTCACCGGTTCGACCAGGCTGCGCAGCTGGTCGAGCGCGTCGAAGCTACGGGTCGTGGTCCAGCCGTTGGCATCGGTGTCGGAGGTGGGGTTCCCGGCCGGGTCATAGCCGAAGCTCGCCGACCGCAACTGGGCGTTGGCCGACGAATACTGTGCCACCGTGCTCCGCCGCCCGGCCCGGTCGTAGGTGACCCGGGTGGCCCGACCCAGCGGATCCGTCACCGACGCCACCCGACCAGCCAGGTCATAGGCGTAGGCGGTCAGCTTCCCCAGCTCGTCGCGTTCCTGCACCAGCGCCCCGGTCGCGTCATACACCCCCGTCCACGCCGCCTGCGAGGCGATGTTCACCGGTGCGATCACCTTCGTGACATTCCCGGCATCATCATGATCCGTATAGGTGGTGAACGTCGCCTGCGGCGAGCGTTCCGTCGCCGTGCTCGCCCACCGGCGGTCCAGATCGTCATAGGCGAAAAACGTCCACGCCCCCACCGCACTCACCGTCGCGGTGACATTCCCGGCGTCGTCGTACTCCCACCGGGACACCCCCGCCGGCGACCCGGCCACCGCCGGCTCGGTGATCTGCACCGGCCGGTTCCGCCGGTCATACACCACCGCCGTCGTCTTCCCCCGGGTATTCACCTGCGTCAACCGGTTACCGTTGGCGTCATACGTCCACGACTCGACCGGACTCACCGCGGCCCCGCCGGGCGGGGTGTACGAGGGGTGGGTCACCTGGATGACCCGGCCCAGGCGGTCGTAGCCGCTGACCGTCACCAACCCCCGGGCATCCCGGGCGTGCGTGGGCTCCCCGAACGTGTTGTAGCCGACGTCGGCGACCGGCCTGGCCGTGCTCGCCGCCGCCCCGTCCTGCTCCACCGACACCGGCGGCGCCGTCACCTGCGACAACCGACCCGCCGCATCCACCGCGCTGTTCGTGACGAACGCCGGGTTCGGCGCCCCACCCGCCACATACCCCCGCGGATCCGCGGTCCCGGTCACCACCCCCCGCTGATCCCGCAGGGTCGTCGTCACATACGTCGCACTGCCATCCCCGAAAACCGTCCGCGACGTCGGCCGGGAAGCATTGTCATAACCAACATCGACCCGGCCGGTCGCGGACGTCCCCGCCGCCCCGGTCACGGTCGAAAGCACATTGTCGTTCGCGTCGAAGGTGACGTCGGTGGTGCGGGCCAGACCGTCCGGGTCCACCGTGCGCCGGGTGACGCGGCGCGCCGCGTCAAAGGTGTCAACGACCCGCAGCCGGCCGCCCCCGGTCACCGTCCAGATCGGATTCGCCGCCGAGTCGTAGGCCCGTTCCGCCAGCACGATGTCCCGGGCATTCGCCGTCGACAGCGTGCCGCTGACCGTGTCCGGCGGCCGGTAACCCACCAGAATGTCCTGCCACGGCAGATCATCCAGCCAGTAGGTGTGGCGCACCGTGCGACCCTGCGCATCGGTCACGCTCGCCAGGCGCCCCGCCGGATCGTAGGCCCGCGACTCCACGACCACGTCCCGCGCCGCCGACCCGCCCACCGGATCATCCACAAAATTGCGCACCGTGGTGGTCGCCGGCAGGTTGCGCGGCGTGTACGCGAACGCCGTCACCGTCCCCCGCGGATCGGTGATCGTGATGACATTGCCGTTGTCGTCGTACGACCACGCCGTGGTCGCCGCCTCCGGGCTGCCCGCCGCCTCGGTGCTCTGCGTCGGCCGATCGGTGTTGTCATAGGTGACCGTGTGGGTCCGCGCCGCATCCCCGCCGGTGGCATCCGAAACAACGGTCTGACTGAGGTTCTCGTTCAGGTCATAGCTGTGCGCCGTCACCCGGGTATGCGTCACCCCACTGATCGGATTGACCACACCGGGTTCGGTGATCTGCGCAACCTGCGACAACGGGTCATAGCCGATGGTGGTGGTCAGCCCCGACGGGAAGGTGTCGGAGGTTTCCTTAGCCGTGATCTGCCGGCCCAACTCGTCGTAGGTGTAGCCGTGAGTCAACCCGGCAGGGTCCACCACGCCGCGCAGGTCACCCTTGCTGTCGTACGACAAGCCGGTGACCTTCCCGCGCGGATCAGTGGTCGACAGCAGCATGTTGCGCGGCACCGTGCCCCCACCGGTCGCCGCCTCACCCCCGCCGGCATACACCCAGGCTGTGGTCCGCCCGGACGGGAAATCCGCGGTCGCCGGGGTCGTCTGCGCGGTCAGGTCCCCGAAGGGGGAATAGGTGTAGGTGGTGGCATAGGTGTTGTCCGTCGCCGAGGTCGAGCGGGCGTCCCGCGCCACCGTCATCAGATCGTTACGGGGATCCCCCGGCGCCCCGGAGAAATAGCTGTAGTACTCGCTGTTCGCGAACGACGTCCCCTCCCACACCGCCCGTACCGTGGTCCGCTTCAGCACATTCCCACGGTCATCGGTGTCCATCGTGAGCAGGTTGCCGTTCTCATCGGTCACCTGCACCAGGAAACCGCGGATGTTGTAGGCGAAACGGCGGTCTCCCAGCTCATCCCGATGCGAGACCAGCTGGCCGTTCCGATACTCCCAGTCCTCACCGTGCCCGCGAGGATCCACGACCCGCACCACCGTCGTCGGGGACGTGCTCGTCACCGTGAACGTGGTGCGTTTACCCAGCCCGTCCTCCCGCCACGCCACCGTGCCATCGAGGTTGTAGCCGATTGTCTCAGCGATGTTCCCCCGCGGCAGCCGGATCTGCCCCAGCATCCCGTTGTATGCATACGCATACGTCGTGGGCGTCGATGACCGCGGTGAGACCACCGACGTCAGGTTGCCGCCCGAATAGCCATACGACCAGACCAGTGGCCCGCCGTGCGCCGCTACCGTCCCAGTCGACACCTGACTGACATGACCATTCGCCCACGTGAACGCCAACGCCCGCCCGCTGGTGCTGTTCAACACCTGCGTCAACCGGCCGTTGGCGTCGTAGGACAACACCAACGCCCGGCCGGCCACATCCGTCACCGTCACCAGCCGGCCGTCCGAGCGGAACGCCGACACCGTCCCGGACTTGTCCGCCACCACCGTCGCCGCCGACAACACGACGTTGTCCAGCCGGCCCGAGCCGGTGGTCTCGGCGAACAGCCCCGCCCGCGTCCCGAACAGGACCGCCGGATCGGACACCGCCAGAATCTGGCTGCCGTTGCGCGCCACGGTGATCGACGCCCCGCTGGTCGTCACGGTCAGGGTGTCCGACGTCGTGCAACACGACCCCGCCGCCTCCGCCACGGTGGTCTCCACCCCGCCGACCCGTTTGATCAGCCGCCAGCGGGTCGACGCCGGCACCGCCACCAGCCGCCAGAAGTTCTCCGCATCCGCCACCCGGAACGCCAACCCCGCACCGGCCTGGGTCACCGGCATCGTGAAACTGAACACCCCGTCCACCGCCGCCGGCGCTACCAGCAGGTTGCGGCTGCCCGCCGCGGCGGCCAGATACGCCCGATTGGCGTCGATCCCCCAGGTGCCGGCCAACGCGGTCCACGCCACGCCGCTGTCCGCCGCCCCGGCTGTGGTGGCGGAATTCGCCCGGGTGAACGCATCCCGATGCTGCCCGTCCAGGATCGTCAGCGAACCGATCCGCCCCGCCCCGGTCGACAGCGCATACACCCCGGCCCGCGTCGCGGTCTGCAATGCACTGTCGCTGGCAGTCACCACCACCCGGCCGTTCCGCGACACCGCAATCGCGCTCCCGGCCGTCATCACCGCGAACACGTCCGCCGCCGCACAGCAGGCATTCGCCGCGGTCGCCACCGTCGACGTCACCCCACCGACCCGCTTGGCCAGCACCAGCTGATTGGCAGACGGTTTGGCATACAGCAGCCACATGTTGTCCGCGTCCTGCACGCGGAAGGCGACACCCACGTTGTCCTGTGCCACCGGCAGCGTGAACCGCACCGTGCCATCCGAGCCGGCCGGCAGCACCGCCACACTGCGCCCCGACCCCGCCGAGGCCAGATAGGCATCGTTCCCCGCGATCCCCCAGATGCCGGCCAGCACCTGCCAGCCCTCCCCCGTGTCCGCCACCCCCAGCGACGAGGTCGAATCCGCCCCGGTAAACGACGCCACCCGCGCCCCCGGCGTCCACACCGACGAGTAGTAGCCCGGCGACGAGGCATACGACCCGTCCGGGTTACGGCCGAACCGAGACACCCGCCCGTCCGGATAGCTGACCGCGATGTTGCCTTCGCCGGCCATGTCCGGCGCGATCCCCACGTCGTACTCCGACGACCAGCCCACCCCGAACAGCCCGTCGACCGGATTCCGGTTGTTATACGTACGGGTCACCCCGAGCGCCGGACCCACCCCCGCCACCGACGCATCCGTCGTCGACGTCACATAGTTGCCCACCACCGGGGTCACGCTGGCCACCGTCGGCGCATACGGATCGGACCCGAGATGGGCCGCCGTCCCCGAGCCCGGGACCTGCAGGGTCAGACGAACCGGCGGAGTCGGATCACTGGGAATCTGATGGTCACCCGACCAGGCCCGCCAGTAGTACGTCTCGTTCCAATAGAGAACGCCCTTCGGCGGGCTCCACGAATTCGACGCGATCCACCCCGACGACCAGCACTCACCCGAATTCGCATCCGACCCGGTACACAGCTGGAAGTTGTAGTCCACCCCCTGCCCCGGATAGTTGTCCGGATCGCTTCCTGACAACGTCAACGTCGGGGTCGTCGAGAATGCCAGAGCGCCGTCCGCCGGAGAGACCACCGATACCACCGGTGGCATGTTCAGAACCTCGGTGCCCATCGCCCAAAACGTCACGCCCTGCTCGGAGAAATAGGTGACCCCGTAATGCAGCATGTCCCAGCGCAGCACATACTGCCCCGGCGGCAGCGGGTTCACCGTCGCCAGCACGTCAACCGCCTGACCCGGGTTCACCGTCACCGGCAGCTGCGTGCCGTACCCGTCGTACTGGACCACGTTCGTGTTCGACGCGTCGTACACATGATAAGCCAGCATGTAGTTGCTGTTCGCCGGCCACGGATCCCGACCCCGGTTCGTCACCCTGATCCGGATCTTGCCTTGCTGGTTGTTGGTCAGCTGCTGCTCCCAGACCAGCCCGCCGGGGGGAGCCGCGTACTCCGCGTCATACGGGGTCCACTCCACCCGCAGCAACGGATCGATTTCCGGCCCGGACTGCGTGGTCGCGAACTTCCGCCACCCCCGATTGTCCGCATTGTTCACCGACCGGACCGTGAAACCCTCGTTCGACCGGATCCCCCGCGTCCAGTCCTGCACCCACTCGGTCAACGCCGGGCTGGTCCAGTTCGCCCAGGTCGACGGGCACGCCGACCCGTCCCGGTACGCGAAACTGCTCCGCGCCAACTCCGGACCGTATGCCGCACCCGGCCAGTCCTTCATCGTCATGCCGTTCCACGCCTGCGTCACCCCGTACACCGCCACCGGCACCGAGGCGTCACACGCCGCCCACGAATGGAAGTTCCACAGCGACATCGCCGCATTGACCACGTTCACGTTCTGCAACTCACCGACACCGGTGAAATGCACATAGCTGGCATTCGGATGCACCCCGGCGTCATACGTGCCCGCCCGCATCTCCACATCCGACCCGTGGTTCAGCGAATACCCCTGCGCCACATACGTGTCATCGGCCTCGGGGTTCATCCACGTCGTGGACGGATCGACCCGCACCGGAAACACCCGCGCCGGATCCGCCAGCCATTCCTTGTCGAGATCCACCTGGAGCGCCGGCCGGCCGTCCGCCCCCGTCACCAGCGTGTAGGTCACACCTTCCGAATACGCCCCGTCCCCGACGTTCGGATCAACCGCGGAATCCTCCATCCACCCCGCCGGGATCAACGCCCGCACCACCCCGGACCGGTCGGTCAGATTCACCGCCCCCGTCTGCGGATCCAGCGCCGCGGTCAACCCCCGCAACGCCAACGGAAACACCCACCGCGCCGGCGCCGCCGCCGAATGCAGGACCAGCGTCTCCTTCAACCCCGACGTCGTCGCGGTCAACTCCACATCGGAAAACGGCCGCACCCCGCGGTAGGACGCCGTATCCCCCGCCACCACCGCCCGTACCGACGCCGCCTGCTCCAACCCGAACCCCACCGACGTTCCCGGCGCCACATCCAGACGCCCCAACTCGCCGTCCGTCGCCACATCCGCCACCTCGGTGCCCCGCGCCGCCACCTTCATCCGATGCCGACCACCACCCGCCGCCGGCACCAGCTCCGTATCGATCTCCGCCCACGACCCGTCCGCACCCCGCACCCGCTGCGGATGCGCGGAAAACTCCGACGTGAAACTCCCGTCCGGATTCTGGAAGACCTTCGAGTTCTCCGTCCGCCGCTCGGTCACCTCCACCCGGCCCGGTGCCGGCTGCCCCTTGCGCGCCAGAACTGAAGACGTCAACCCGTCCTGCTCGACCTGGCCGAGGGCCCGCGGAGCAGACGCCACCGGCGGAGCCGACGCCGGGCCGGCTCCCGGCGTGGCGCCCTTCACCGTCGTCGGCACCGCACCCGCCACCGCCGGCACCCGCCCGCGCAACTCCTCCGCCGACGGCGCCCGCCCCGACTGCGACTGCCCCGTGGTCACCTGCGTCGCACGGCCCGCCGCGCTCCCGGTCGAACTCTGCGGCAACGCCGCATTCCGGAACGG
>NZ_CAUVXG010000091.1:0-10553 GCF_963555885.1 Protofrankia sp. Cr2 | reverse complement strand
TTAGAGCGACCGGCAATAGGGGACGCGGCGTCGCGGGGCTGGGGCACGCACCTCGCCGCATCGCTCCCCATCCATCGCTGCGCGATGCACGGGGTACCCCGGCTCCGTCGGTCGACACCCAACACCTCCGGCACCTCCCTCCTCCGCCTCACGATGCACGCACCCCAGCCCCGCTCCTTGATCCACGCCCCTATTGCCGGGCGCTCTTAGTCGACATGATGATCGCGACGGGGCTCCGCATCGGGGAGTGCGCGGCGATCGTCTGGGACGCCGTCGACCTGGAAGCCAGGACCGTTGACGTCCGGGGCACCGTGGTACGGATCAAAGGCCAGGGTCTGATCATCAAGCCGGAGCCGAAATCCGAGGCCGGATGGCGGAAACTCCTCCTGCCGTCGTGGTGTGTCGAGATGCTCCACCGCCGCCGCGCGGCCACCACGGCTGGTCAGGAAGATCCCGTGTTTCCCGCCCAGAAGGGCGGCCTGCGCGATCCGTCGAACACACAGGCCGATCTTGGTGAGGCCTTCGAGTACACGGGCGTCGACGATCTCACGTCTTCCGGAAGACCGTCGCGACGCTGACGGACGACGCGGGTCTCACCGCCCGCGCCGCCGCCGACCAGCTGGGTCACAGCAAGACCAGCCTCACCCAGGACTTCTACTTCGGCCGCAAGACCCGCGACACCGGTGCGGCGGCAGTGCTGGAGAGCCTGGAACACGAGTAGGAATCTCTGGCCCGACCAGATGCGGGGTCTGGCTGTCAGCGCGACTCTGCAGGTTAATTACCTACGATTACCAAATTATCAATTTGACGATAGTGATCCAGAAGGTGGCACCATCCAGATATTCCCTCGATAGCATACGTCTAGCATCAACCGCTAGATCATATCGGCGAGTCCAGATTAATCCAGCAGGATCCCAACCTGCTTCAAGCGAAAGGGGCTACCAGCGCTTCAACGGAACTGGCGCCCATAACCAATAACCTGCCCCGCGTCACGGAGACGGCAGACCCGGTGGACCCGGCTGGTCGGCCCACACCACCGCAGCTTCCGATGTCGAGCTGGACGGATGCGCCCGAGACCACTCCCGGTCAACGCCGTTGGTCCACTGCCGAATCGGGTGGACGCAGCTGGGACCGTCTCCAGGCGCGCAACGCGAGCTATTCCACGACAGCACTGTCGCGCAGACCGCCAGCGCGGCGACCGCCCTGGGAAACCGGTGCGGTACCACGGCGCACCTCGGAAGCCACCCCACGAACCGGTCGGCGGCGGCGGCCAAGTCGGTGACCAGGGTAGCGAACCAGTAGATCGGCCGGAGCTTGAGCTTGCAGAAGGCAGTGGCCAGGGCGTAGTCGACCAACAGGCCCACATAGCGGAGGCCGGAGACCGCCGCGCGGCCAGGTCCGACCGACTCGCGTAACAGCCGGGGAACGACTTTCCCCCAGCCGACGACGGCCAGCCGGTACCCTGCCCAGACCAGTAGCAGGGCCCACCCCGCCTGCGCGACAAGCGTCCACGGCCCGGCCGGGACCTTGCCCACCAGGTACTCCCCGACCTGCCCGACCGCCGACTGTCCTGGCAGGTCAGACAGTGCGCTGGTCACGGCTAGGGCCGTTACGGCAGTCATCTGGCCTTGTCCGGAGTGTCGGGAGGCGTGTCCTCGGCCGGCGGCGTGACAGGCCTAGCGTCGCCACGACGCAGTCCCCGACCGGAGTAGCCCAGCCTTTGACGTTGCTCAGCGCCAGCGTCGCCACCCCCGCCAGGCAGCGCGCCGGCCGTGGCCGCCGCGATGATCCGCTGAGCCAGGTCGCGTTCCAGCTCTCCGCTCTTCGCCAGGATGACGAGCAGCTCGAACCTGCGTTGTTCTTCGGCGTGGCGCCGGGCGCTCAGGTTGGACAACGCCTCGGCCGCACCCGTCGGGTCGGCCTCCACCCGTAGCACGTCAGGGTCGAGGCCATCGTCGAGCGCGGCCTGAATGAGCTTCGCTCTGGTCAGGGAAGCGGCTGTCGCAGCCTCGTCAGCGGCAAGCTGTTTCTCGGTGATGTCGGCATCGAGCATCGCGGCGACGATGACCTGGGTGCGCTGCTCCAGCTCGGGCGGCAGGCGCAGCTGCACACCGATGAGGGTCAGTTCAATGCAGTCCTCAACATCGATGGGGCGCCCGCAGATCTGCTCGTTGATCTTTCGCTCGGCATCCCGCAGGGCGTTCCAATGGTAGCGGCCGGTCACCACGCGCAGCCGTTGCACGACCTCGTGCTGGCATTGGCCCGACGGGTCGTCGATGGGACTACGCACCCACAGGCCCAGGTCACGAATCTTCCAGGAAATGTCGATCACAGCGTCCAGCAGTGTCGACGCCTCGCTGGTCGATAGCTTCGCCTCGAAGCGCTCGGCCCGGACCGACACGTCCACGCTCCGCCTCGACTCGCCGAGCTCGACCCGGGCATTCTTGAGGCTGACCACCAACCCGTGCCCCGGCTGCATCGGTACGTTGACCAACCGCGAGATCACCGCAGCCTGGGCCTCGGCGGCGCGGTCGTGCTTGAACTCCGCGACTACCTTACCCACCTCATGAACGAGAATTTCCTCGCACAGCCGCCCGGGCTCGTTGACCCGGTCCAGGTGCCAGCGGACCGCGTCCTGCACCTGCCAGGAGAAGCCAAGCGCAACGTCGAGTGGCACTCCGTCCTCCGCCGGCAGCCGGCAGCTTGCCTGGCCGAAGTTGGCCGACTGCGCGATCGGGTGCGCAGGGATGTCCGGCCACATGGCGAAACTCGTCAGCCAGGCGTCAGCGCCATGGCCAAGCAGCTCGAGGCGCCCGCCCAGCCTCTTCTCGATCTCGCGTCCTCGCAGGTCCGCCTCGGTCGGGTCGACCGCGACGGCAAGCTGCGTAATGCGCGCAACCAGCAGCTCCCGGGTCGCCGCGGTGAGGTCGGGCGAGCCTGAACGCAACCAGCGCCCGGCGTCCACCACCTCCCACTGATAGCCGGCGCGGAAGGTGAAACTCAGGCCGGGACGACGGCTGGGCGCCTGTCCCTCAAAGCTGCCGAACGCCGATCCCGTCACCTCATGACGGTCGGTGTATCGGCCGAACTTCCGCTGCCCCAACGTCGGTTCCCGGTTGGGCGGCAGATAGTCCCCCCGCCCGTTTCCGTACACGAACATGGCGGTTCGGCCACTGCCACTACCGGAGCTCATCACTGTCGTCGTCCCATCCTTCTTTCGATCGCTGATAGGTGCGGCCCACGGCCTGCGGGAAGTCCTCGTTCCAGAGGTCGAGGTGGTAACTCAGCCGTTCGTCGTCTCGCCCGTCGCGCAGCGAGCCCAGGACGATGTCGACCAGTACCCCGATGAGCTCGGCGTCCCCCTCCGCCCGGACGTACCAGCCGCGCAGCACCTCGACGGTCCAGTCCTGTGCGTGGCGGCTGTTCTGGGCGTGATGGACAAGCGTGGCGACCGGCTTCACCAGGCTCGCGTCGCGCAGCGCCAGGCTCAGCAGGGCCGGCCTGGCTGAGCCGGTCGCGGTGTCGTTCTCGACGGCCATGGCCGCGATCCGCAGGAAGCCCTCGGCCGCGACGGCCCGCCGCCGCCCGTCGCCTGCATCGCTCCACTCGACCAAGCGGTCCAGCACGAGCCGCGCGTTCGCTTCGCCGGTGACGAACAGGTTGAGCAGGCTGAAGCCCACCGCGTGGCGCAACGGGCTCGCGGTCTGATGGTCGCCCGGCATCGAGTCCGCGAAGGTTCCCAACGCGTCGAGTGCGAGCTCCGGCACCCGGGCACCGATACCGGCGCCCCAGGCACGCGCGGCGGTCCACCTACGGAACAGCCGTTGGCTGTGCGTGCCCCAGTCGAGCACCATCCGGTGCACGTGCGGGGCCAGCTCCGGTTCGCCGTCGAGCACTTTCAGCGCGCCAACCACTGCCTCCCGATGCCGGGGCGTGGAGCTGTCCGACCAGGGCAGCAGAAACGCTCGGCGCGCTTCGTCGAAGCCGTGTGCCGCGATAACGCCCACCGCTGCGCCGGCACGGGCCCGTACGGCCGGGCGAGGGTCGTCCGTGAGGCCGCGTACCCAGTTGCTGACTAGCTCATGGCAGTCGACGTGCTCCCGCCAGAACCAGTCGAGGACCCGCCGTTGGTAGCCGTCCTTGCGGAAACGGACCGCCTCGACCGGAGCGAGCCCGTACCCGGAGTCCTCCAGCGAGTCGACGATCTCGGCGTCGGCAGCCTCGATGAGCGCGCCACGGCCCGGACCCAGCACGTGCTCATCAGCACTGGGTGCCTCTTTCTTGGTCAACGCGCGCAGGTCCTGCTCGAACGACCGCGCGACCCCAGCCACCACGCGGTAGGGCAGACCGTTGAGGATAGCGAGCGCAAGCACGAACGCGATCTGCTCAGGTGCGGAGATCCGGCTGATCCACTTCGTGAAGTCGCCAGCCACGTAGCCGTCCACCCACCCCCGAACCGCCTCCAGGCCATCGGGCACCGTCCGCGCGTAGGCAACGCGGCGGGCGAGCTCGGTGACGACGGCGGCGCGCTGGCCCTCCCTGACGACGTCGCGGAGCATGGTCTCGATTGAGCTGTCGGCCAGCGGGTCGGCGGGCGACGCGTCGGCTGAACCGATCGTCGTCCGGGCGGTCCAGCCGTCGGGATTCTCACGGAACCACTCGTACTGCGCGGACATGATGTCCGCCGCCGAGGCGGGAAGGCCGACGTCGACCACGTAGCGGCCCACATCGACCAAGCCCGTCGATTCCCGGCCTGTGATGACCAGGTAGCTTCCCTTGGAGACGAAGTCCTCGGCCAGCCGGTCGAGCCGCACGGAACCGTCGAGCAGCAGCCGGTAGTCGAGGTTCTCGATCAGAAAGCCCGCGTCCCTGGGCAGCCGCTCGATGTCGAGCGTGCGCGGGTCGGTCTGCGCGTCGATGCGGAAGATGTTCTCCCGGACCACGCAGCGGCTGAGCATCGCGAGGCCGAGCGACGGCCGCCCGAAACCGGGGCGCGCGCACACCATCGCCAGGTGGAGCTGCTCGAGCCGGGCGAGGGCCGGCTCGAAGCAGGCCGGTTCGGCGAACGCGGTGGCAGTCCACGTAACGATGTCGGTGGGGATGTGCGCCCATCGACCAGACAGCCGCGCCTGCCGCTGGCCCGACGCTCGCCTGTCCTGGTTCCCCGATCCGGCCTCATTCCTGTCATCACCATCGGCGCCGGATCGGCTGGCCCCGACGTCACCAAGCTGGCTGCCGATCACCAAGTACGTGGCGTTGATGGTGGAACCGTGGATGCCATAGGGCATGCGGTCCCGTCCCGGTGCACCGAACCCGCCGAGGGAACCGGGGCCCACAGGGCCGCGAAAGTTGCTAGCCGCGTCCTCGAGATCGCTCGGCTCGGCGAGCTCTTCCTCGACCTCGACCTCGTCCCGAATCGGCTCGGGTTCGGCAGTGCCCGGTCCGTCGGCCGCCTCCCCGGCCCCCGCAGCGGACCGCTCGGGAACCTGGGGCTGCAAGTCCCCCTTCTTCTCGTCAGGTTTCTCGCCGCGCAGCGGGTCGGCGACGACCCTGGGGTCAGCCTTGGCTAGCGGGGATCCGCTGCGAACTGGTTCGACCGGTCCCGGGCTGGACCCAACCGACCCGCCGGAGTCGGGGCGTCCCTCGCCGACGGAGTCCGGCGTCATCCGTTCGTCCGGCCCCCCTGGGCTGAGGTTGACGGCACCGTCGGCGGCTGAGTCTGAATTCTCAGCGGCCATCGTCGCTGTCCTTGGCGAACGAGTCGTGCACGTCCAGCCAGACCTCGGGAGGCCCGCTGAGCCCGTCGTTGTCAACCGGGTCGGGGTCGGGCTCGCGGCCGATGTCGTGGCCGACCACGTTGGACCGGTCGACACGGCTACCTATGATCACGATGTTGCCGCTGATACTGTCCCGCCCAGGAGCGGCATCCCTCTGCGCGCCAGGAAACGGCCCGACCGGCGCTTCGGCTCGGTTGCCACGATCCCCGCCGGAAGGTCCGCCTGCGCGGGACGCCGGCGTGCCAGTGGCGCTGGGCCGCCGTTGCCAGCCGTCCGCGTTTGGCACGTGAACCCAGGCTCGGGTTCGCAGGCTCTTGACCGTCACGTCAACAGGCTGGTAAGCGCTCGGTGGCACCCGGCCGTAGTCCTCGGTAAGCACGGACTGGTACACCCGGTCTGAGACGATGACCGCGAGGTCGGCCTCCGGCGCGGCGACAAACGCCGCGCGCAGCGGCTCGGCGTCGACAAGCCGGCACACCTCGACCGCGTGCCGGCCGGTGATGACATCACCGTCGATGAGCACGTCGCCGTCATGGATGGCGACCCGCAGCCGCATCCGCGCGGACGCGTGGGCGAGTTGGCGGTCTTGTCGCAGCGCCGTGGTCAGCCGGTCGAGGAAGGTGTCGGTCAGGTCGACGAGGGACACCATCGGCTCGATGGCGATCAGCATGCCGTCGCCCCGGTCCTGCATCGACGGCGCGGCGCCGTGCCGGGCCGACAACCCGACCGCCTCCAACCCGTCGCTGACCGCCTGGCGCAGCCGACGTCGCAGGTCGACCTGCGTCCGGCTGCCGCGCCCACTCCAGTCCTCGATGTCGACCACTACGAGCCGCCGATTGACCGGCCGATGCACCATCGGGCTCCTTTCCGTTTCCGGACGACCTCCGAGCACCTACCTCGGTGGCACCATCCGCCAACGCGGTTTGCACCCGGCGCCGCACCGCTCGATCGTCACGGCGTGGACGGGTGGCGCGCCTGAGTGGGCGTGCACGTGCGTCCTACCGGAGTGCGGCAACCCGAACCACGCCATTGGCGTACTTCCGAGTTTGGCTAATCTGACACGTTCAGTTCGTTGGCGACCCGCGCGAGACCCGCCGGGTCCAGCACGGTGAAGTGCCCTCGGGTGTAGTCGATCAGCCCGAGGTGGCGCAGCCGAGGCAGCTCCCGGCTCGCCGAACGCAGACCTACGCCGGCGGCGGCGGCGAGGTCCTGCTGAGTCAGCCGAATCTCGATGACGGCCCCGTCCGCGACCGACCGGCCGCGCCGGTCGATCAGCTCCAGCAGCTTGCGCGCGATCCTCGCCCGCGCAGGCGTCCTCGGTCCGAGGACACGTTCGCGGTCCGCATCACGCAGCCGGACGACGAGCGTGGACATGATGCTCGCAGCTACGTCCGGTCGACTGCGCACCTCGCTGAGGAACGCCGAGGCTGGGATGACCGACACCCGAACCCGGTCGACCGCGACGACGGTGGCGGTCCGGGTCCCTCGATCGACGACGCCCATCTCGCCGATCACGTCTCCGGCACAGCGGTAGGCAAGCACCGTGGTCCGCCCATCGACGGCGGTCACGGCGACCTTGACAACGCCGTGCTCGATCAGCATAACCACGTCGGCGGCCGAGCCGTGCAACATCATGATCTCGCCCGGCTGGTACCACCTGGGCTGGCCATGCGCTCGCAGCACGGCACGCACGACGGCACCGAGCCCACCGCCCGCCGCGGGCTCTCCTGCGCTGACCAATCGCTGTCGGCCCAGCGTGAGGGCCGCCGTCGCAAGCCTCCGCCCATCCCTCCCGGATGGCGGCACCGCCGGTGCTGCCGCCTGAGCACCGAAAACCCTCGCTGCATCCATACCTGCCCCCGTCGGGTTGCAACTGATCGGGAGCTTAGCCTCAGTGTTTTATGAACGCTGGGCCCCCTATCCGGCGAGATGCCCGATCTGCACAGACGGATGAAATATTGAGTCTTGTCATACACTTTTTAATTCGCAAAATAGGAAAAAACAGGCATGATTGACAAGATCTATAACGCTCCGTGAGGCACGACGCGCAAGGTTGTCAGGCCGCACCGGAGCCAAGCGCAGTGATTCTGGACTCGCAGATGGTCAGCACATTGGGCAACGTCCCGGAGCCTTCCTGGGGACGGATGCCGGGAAGAAAATCAGAAGCCGGAAACGTCACATCGCCACCGACGTCTCGGGTTTAAAAATCTAACTATTAGGGCGTGTTTGAGAAGTCTGTCAGAGTAGCCATTCGTTGATCGCGGCGATGGTGACCGTTGCTTCGTAGCGGACGGCGAGTTTGTCGTACCGGGTCGCCACGGCGCGGTGGCGTTTGAGCCCGAGGGACCCGTCGGATCGCGAAGCGATCTGATGGGTACGGATCCCGCACTCGACGGCGTGCCGCTGCTTGTAGGCGTCCCGGCTGAACGCGGGCGGCCGTCCGCCGCGCCGACCGAGCTTCTTCCGGTTCGCGGCCTGGTCGGCTTTGACGGGGATCGTGGCGCGGATACCGCGCCGACGCAGGTAGGCCCGATTGCCCCGTGAGCTGTACGCCTTGTCCGCGAGAACGTGATCCGGCCGGGTCCGGGGTCGACCCCGGCCGGAACGGGGTACCCGGATCCAGGCCAGCACCGTCTGGAACTGGGGGCTATCGCCTCGCTGGCCGGCGGTGATGACCAGCGACAGCGGTTTCTGGCTCTGCTCACAGGCCAGGTGAACTTGGTTGTCGACCCACCACGGGACCGCCCCAGACCATGATCCGCCGGTTCGGTGTCTACCCCACCCGGACTGTCCCGCTGGAGATCCCCCTTTTCGCCGCTCCCGTCGCGTGCTGATGCGCGCGGGCCACCGTCGAGTCCACCGACA
This sequence comes from Protofrankia sp. Cr2, assembly GCF_963555885.1. NCBI lineage: Bacteria > Bacillati > Actinomycetota > Actinomycetes > Frankiales > Frankiaceae > Protofrankia > Protofrankia sp. Cr2. Next base: position 1,911 of record NZ_CAUVXG010000091.1, on the reverse strand, counting down.
CATCCCAGGTGATCAGACCAGCGGCGTCCGCGCGGGCCTGAAGCCCGGTCAGGATCTTCTTCCACCTACCGTCACGCTGCCAGTCCCGGAACAGCCCGTACACCGTCCGCTAATGCCCGTAGCGGGCCGGCACGTCCCGCCACGGCGCCCCCGTCCGCGTCCGCCACCGAATCCCGTCGATCAACTGACGGCGCGTCCACGTCGGCGGACGACCCGACTTCTTCTTATCCTTCTCCGACGGCAGCAACGGCTCCAGCACAGCCCACTGTTCGTTTGTCAGGTCCCCCCGCGCCACACAATGATCATTCCGGTCAAATCACACCAGCCGATCAGCACTGGCACAGATCAGAGACTTCTCAAACACGCCCTAGGCCCGCAAGCCGTCACAAGCATCCTGGACGGGACAATCCGGGCGCAGGCAGAGCGCCACCTCGCCCGTGCCTCGGTTCGGGTCGGGATGTGGAACCCCGGTGTCCTGAGCCACGACGGAGATCACAAAACCGGTGCCGGCGACCCCACCCGGATCCACTGACGCACACCGTCGAGGAACATCAACAGAGAATGAGAAGTATCGAAACCGTGGGGTAAACGTGGGGTTTGGTGCCTCGGACGCCCGACCCGGCGGCAAGAAGTACCTGTGCTGCAAGCAGTTTTGGTGCGCCGCCAGGGACTTGAACCCCGAACCCGCAGATTAAGAGGAAAGGGCGGTTTATCCGTCGATATCCGTGGACGTCCGCCGTGTCGGCGTGACCTGGGCTCACCGTCCGCCGGTGTTCGTGCTCGTCCGCCGACGTCCGCCGGCTTGGGTACAGAAATGGGTACACGGGGACGGATCGAAGCGAGTGCCGACACGGCCCACGCTACGAACTTGGGAAACCTGTACGCCTGGCGGTGCTGACCTGGGCCGGGACGTTCCTGCCCAGGTCAGCGGCCCTCTTGTCCCTGCCGTTGCCGACCGATCGGACCAGATGCTGACCGGTACTACGGGCACGCCGCGGGCACACCATCCCGGTGACCTCTGCGGTGCCGTGCCGGTTGCCCGCCGAAGACCGCGCTCTCGGGTCCATTCGGGGCGTGGAGACATCGTTTCGTCGGTGGCCGTCAGGCAGCTGATTACACGACGGACTGTATGCCATTACTATACAGATGGTGCTGTCTCGCGGTACCTGCCGACGATTCGGGTCCGCGGCGGACGACTTCACGGGGGTTCTACGTATCTGGTGGGCGGTGAGTGGCCGGGTCCCGAGGTGGGCAGCCGAACCCCGATCCTCTACGATGGGGATCATGGCTCTGACCTGCGGCGTTGCACTACCGCCGGACCGCTGCAGAACGGGCCTCAGATCGACCCCGGAAACCGCCTGTGACCTGCGAGTTTATCTTCGGGTCAGTGATCATCCCTGGAGGGATTGAAACACCAAGCAGTATGGACAAATTTACGAACATCGCTGAAGTCAGTGATCATCCCTGGAGGGATTGAAACTCCAACCGGCCGGGGGAAACCCCCCACTGGACAGGTCAGTGATCATCCCTGGAGGGATTGAAACTTACCGGCTCACCCTCCGGAATGCACCCGGGGGTTTTGTCAGTGATCATCCCTGGAGGGATTGAAACACCGGAATTTTTACCGTGATGCACCAATAGGTGCACGTGTCAGTGATCATCCCTGGAGGGATTGAAACACGATCTGGCGAGTCGATGCCCCGCCTTCGACGAGTCAGTGATCATCCCTGGAGGGATTGAAACAGCTGGCGGACGCGGACCCGATCTCAAAAGGCTCGAGTCAGTGATCATCCCTGGAGGGATTGAAACTCAGACTCTGCCCATAGGGCAGTCCGGAGCATCTGGTCAGTGATCATCCCTGGAGGGATTGAAACTAAGAACCACTGCTCAGCTCCCCAAGGTCGTACCCAA
>NZ_CAUVXG010000090.1:0-11754 GCF_963555885.1 Protofrankia sp. Cr2 | reverse complement strand
CGGCCACCGCATGCACCCCACCGGTATGGCCGGTCAAGACAGCCCGCGGACTTCCATCCCCGAGGTCCCACAGCCACACCGTCCCGTCGCTGTCAGCGCTGGCCAACCAGCTGCCATCTGGTGCCACCGCCACCCCGCTCACCCTGCCGGTATAACCCGCCAGATCACGCTCCAGCGCGGGATCGTGGTCGGGCAGCGGCCAGATCGGGACCAGCTGCGCGAATCCAGCGGCAACGCGGTACCGCTCGACGACAGCAGCGAGCATCTCATCTCCATCGAGGCGGCTCAGTAACGTCACCGCCACGGCATGAGCAGGTTCCAGAGGAATGAGTAGATGCCCGGCCTGGGCACACCGGGCGCGCAACCGACGTACCACTGGACTGGTCGAACGGGCTAGATCGACATCCAAGGCCGCCGGACCTGACTGTTGAAGCCGGGCTACCGCCCAACGCAGATCGCCCAGCAGCCGGTCCAACTCCCCGTCCTGCGGACCGCCGGCACCCGTATCAGCAGCAGCGAGATGGTAAGTCAGATACGACCACAGGTACGGCTCGTCCGCCGCCAGCTCCCACCACCGGCTGACCCCCTCTTCGTCAGTATCAACATACTCACGAAAGGCATCGAGGAACTGACGCTGCAAATCGGCCAGCCCATTCGCAGCCCGTTGGTGCAGATCTGCGCGGATCACATCATGCAGCCTCAGACATTCCCGGCCAGCATCACCTTTCTCAATGCTGACCATTTCCAGCTCAGCCAACGTCTCGCATAGCCATCGAGACTCGGCTGTAGTCAGTCCGCTGGTCGCCTGCCAGTACCTGGCCACCGTTACCAACGGGACAGCCACATCATCGGGAAAGATTGCCAACTCTACGAACCGTTCGTCCCAGCCCTGCCCTCGGCCGGCAAGCAATCCCAACGTCGTTGTCAGAGTGTCACCTAAGAAATGACCCTGGATCGCAGCGGTCCCCGGATCCACCATTGGTTGGACAGCCGATTCCGGCTGACCGGCCAGCTCGGTAACCGCAGCGTCGACCGTACGACCGCCATGCACCACCAATTCCCGTAGCTGGCTATTCACCAGCGACAGTTTGATCGGCCAACCCCCAGCCCCCGAAAGCAGTGGCCGCACCACCCCCGCGGCCTGCGCCCCCAGACCGGACGCCAGTAGCTCAGCAGCTTGCCTATCCGGAAGCCCGTCAACCGCCACCACATCGGTTCCTGCCGGCAGCACCTGAAGGAAACGGCTTGTCACCAGCCGTACACATTTTGCTCCCCCGGGCAGGAACGGGATCAACTGACCGGCAGTCCAGACGTCGTCGACCACCAGCAGTCCACGCCGACCATTCTCCTCCAACAACCGACCCAAATGCCGGCCTGTCTGCTCGGCGTCGGTGAACGTCACCCGCTGTCCGGATATCACCTCCACCAGATTATTGATCTTCACGGCAAGGTCTGGGCCGGTGGCCTCCTCTCCGACGACCACCCACCAGATCTGGTCATCAAACCATGCCCGCACCTCTGGATTCCTGCATATCTGTATTGCCAGCGCCGTCTTCCCAAACCCACCAGCCCCCCGCAACGCCACAGTCAATCCAACCGGGGGTTTACGAGGTGTGCATAGCAACTCCACCAAATGTCTTTCCAACTCCGGGCGTTCAACCCACCGCCGAGTTTTCTCCGGAACCGAGCGTAGCACCTCGGTATCGGTCGCACTCATCTGCACGGTCTGCTCGGCATGCAATGCACTCAATGCCGCGACCAGCGCGGTCTCCAGTTCGGCAGGGCTAGCAACCTGCTGGACCGTCAGCCCAGAGTCGGCCAGCCGGCGACGGAACTGGTCTTGGCGCTCCGCATGGTCGCTGTCGTCATGTAGCAAGCCACGAGTGCCCTCAGTACGTTGCTCGTCGAGTAAAAAAACTAGTCGAGGTAGCCCCCGCTCGGTGGCCGTATCGAATTCCAATTCGGTATAGGACACCCCGGGTTGATCCCGAACCGGGGAGCCGTAGCGGAACCCAATTATCCCCACATACACGTCGCAATTTGCAACAGCATGTTGGCAAACCTGCGCCGGCGACCAGTCTTTCGCAACAAAATAATCCATATCCACAGGTGCGTCCTGGCAACGATGAACCGCCGACTCTGCTGCGGCCACAAACGACCCAGCCGCTGGGAGCCGACGCAACTCGCTGGTGTGACTCAGGAAAACCCGCCACGACCGTCTCCTACTGCCCATAGCTCCTCACACTACCGACAGGCTGCACCGCGTGGAGGCAATGCGGCGGATTGGCTATGTCGACAGAACCGGGCCGCACTTGTCCATGACGGCCGGCATCACCCGGCTCGCCCGCGAGGCAATGTGGGAGAGTTTGGGCACTACCTCATCGGGGCTTGCTCGCGGGGATGCGCCAGGATGCGACGTGCCGACTCTGGCCTCCTCGCTCGGAGATCGGTGATCACCATCGGCCTAACCGTGGCGCACCGTCGACGGGGTCAGGGGCACCCAACCCACTCAGCGCGCCCGCACCCACAAGCCGGGGTTCCTGGCCGGTTCGGGCGCGCTGTCCCGGAACCTGTCAAGCCTTTTGAGACATCATGATGTTGAAGTTGTGGGTTGACCCTCCTCGGTTTCGAGCAGCCGGGTGCTGGGGTGTGCGAGCAGATGGCTTGTTCCCACCTGCCGGACGGTCCCCAGCGAGGTCGCCAACAGCACGCTCGCCCCGGCCAGCTCGCTGACTTCCCACAACTGCCTGTCGTAGGCCAACTGGATGCCGACCGTGACACTCACCTGGCCGCCGCCGGTCACGGTGCGGTCTCCAGTGGACTTGCGCCGTCCAGCCGACGACGCAGATCCGTTGTTAGCCGACGTTGCCACAGCAGCCGCAGCACCGCCGCCTTGACCACGAGGGAAGGACGAGCCGCGCTGACCCGGCTGGTCACCGCACTGACGCAGTCGCCGGGACGGACCGCGTCCAACACCTCATCCACCAGCTCCTCGGCCAGCAGACCGGGCCGCCGATAACCCGCGAGGAACCGCACGTTCGCCAGGTAGACCGGATCGTCTCCGTTCCACACCTGGTACTGCCAGCCATGGTTCTCGATTAGCCGCCGCGGCCAGTCCAGTGCCTCAACCACGTCAGGATCGGCCAGCTTGCCTGCTGGCTTCACGTTCACCACGCCCGCCGACCCGTCGGCGTGGACCGGCAGGAAGTCCGGCACATGGCGCCGCAACCGACCGCCGATGCTGGTCTTCAGCCCGAACGGCTGGGCGGCGACGGCGACCACGTCCGGGTCGAAGTCGGCAAGTAGCAGCCACGCCAACTCCAGCCTGCTCTCATAGATGACGTGCGTCCCCTGGACCGTCTCATGCTGCGTCGATCGACAAATCGGTCACCTCACTGAGGGCGAGGCAAGCCAGCAGCCGGTCGCCGCCTGCCGCGACACCCAGCAGCACCCGGGGCAAGCCACATCGAGACCACGCCGCCGCCGTCAGGTAGAGATCGCACGACAATCGCCGGTCGCCGTGCTCGGCGCGTTTGTTGGCAGGCCGAAACTTCGGGTGCTGTGGTCACTCGGCCGTTCTCCGCGCCCGCTTCCGCAAGGTCTATCGAGGCTATCTACGGAGCGTGTTTCCCTGCCGCTGTTCGGGGGTTGACGCGGACGCCGCCGATTGCGTCGCGTCCCATACGTCGCTGGCGATGGTGGCCCACAGATGTTGGGGGAACTCGTGTCCCATATCGGGGTAGGTGATCAGCCGGGCTGTGGGAATCGTTCCGGCGAGGGTGTGGGCGGCACGGATGCGAATCCATGGGTCATCCTGGCCGTGGATCACCAGGGTAGGCACCCGCAGCCGCCGTAGCTGAGCCCGGAGGTCGCCGCCGGTGCGGGCTGCGGCGAGTTGACGGTGGGTCGCGCCCGGGTCGTGGTCGCGGTCCCAGGACTCCTCGGCGGTTGCGCGTACCCAGGCGTCGTCGATCGGGTGTCGCCGCGAGCACATGATCAGATAGGTGTCCGCCAACCGTTGCACGCCGCCTTCCCGGGTGTCGTCGTACCGTTTGCGGGCCAACCGCAGCAATGTGCCGACCTTTAGGTTGCGTAGGTTGCTGATCGCGCCGCCGGTCCCGCCGGCCATCGCGGAGACGAGGCTGCGGACGCGGGATGGATGCCGGATCGCCACCATCTGGGCAAGCGTCGCACCCAGCGACTCACCGAGCAGATGGGCGGAGTCCCAGCCCAGGGCGTCCATGACGGCGACCGCGTCATCGACCATGTCGTCCGTCCGGTAGGCCGGACCACCTCCGCGCCCCAGCAGCGTCCGGACGGTCGTGCGAGGCGGGGCGGTGAAGTGGGTCGACAGTCCCGCGTCGCGGTTGTCGAAGCGCGCAACGGCGAACCCCCGCTCCGCGAGCTCCCGGCAGAACTCGTCCGGCCACCAGATCATCTGAAACGTCAAGCCCATGACCAGCAGCAGCGGCTCCCCGTCGGACCGTCCGAACGTCTCGTAGGCAATGCACACCTCGCCGTTGCGGGCAAAGGAGATGGTCACGGGCGTCTCCGCTCCTGTGAGGTGGCTCTGGGATGGCCGGCTGGCACTTTGGCAATGCAGTTGACATGCTAAGGGTGGACGGACGCTATTGCAATGCGTCCGCATTGCAATAGGAGGTGTCGATGCCGAAGCGGGTGGACCCGCTCGAGCGGCGTCGCAGCATCGCGGAGGCGGTGTTCCGGGTGACTGCCAGCCGTGGCGTCGAGGCAGTCAGTCTGCGCGACGTCGCGGCCGAGGCCGGGGTGTCGATGGGGATGGTCCAGCACTACTTCCGCACGAAGGAGGAGATGCTGCTGTTCGCGCTCGACCACATGCGGGACCGCGTCGCCGGCCGTCTGCAGGCGCGTCTCGCGCACCTGCCCGAGGCCACCCCTCGCGACGTTGCCCGCGCCGTGCTGGGCGAGCTGCTGCCCACCAGCGAGGACAGCCGGGCCGAAGCAGGCATATCCGTCGCGTTCTACTCCCGAGCCGTCGTCACCCCCGCCTACGCCGAGGCGCTGCGCCAAGGCCTGCGGGGACTGCTCGACGCCACAACGGCGCAACTGCGCGCTGCCCAGCGCAGCGGCCACATGCGCCCAGACCTCGACGCCGAGCAGGAGGCCGCATCCTTGTTCTGGCTCGCCCACGGCCTGGTCGGCCCACTTCTCATTGGCCTGTACACACCCCAAGCAGCGCAAGCCCTGCTCGACCACCACCTTGACCGGATCTTCACCTGACCCCCTTGCCGGTACGGCGTTCGCGGTGGTCCCCGATCCGTCTACATCACCGAAGGTGACTGCTCAAAAAACTCGTGGCCCGCTGCTCATGTACTGCTCACATACGAGGCCGACTGCTCATCTATCCGCGATCCCTACAAACCTGTTTAACAACCCGGGTAGGGACCGCTCGAAAATGAGCAGTCGCTCCTGGGAGTTCGCGCCTATCTGCGCGTCGCGCGCCACGGACTCGCGGCCACCACCTCGCGGGCCTGCACCAGCCGCAGCGGCCGACACACCTCGCCGCCGTCGACCGGGCGCAGCGACATGACCGGCTCGGGGAAATGGGCGTTCCGATCAAAAGGATCTTCAACTGGCACGTCGTCACCTCACGGACGACGAGGCTTCCAGATGCCCACCTTGTCGGCCGATCGCGACACTCCCACCACCGGACCAAGGTCACACGAGGACCACGCTCCGCACGGCTCCCGCCGTGGACCGGTGGAGTTTGACGGCACCGCGGCCGTTCAACGAGTGACTCGCGGCGCGAGACTCGCCCGCGCGGCGCTGGGCACACACCCGCGCGGGTCGCACCATGTCTGGTAGCGTCACCGTGTCCGCGAACCGGCCTGAGGAGGTGAGACCCATTACCGCTGTATTCGGCTGGGTGCTCCCCTCTCGCTGCGGGGCGGTTCATCTCACATAGGTGGCCGTCGGGAGCGCCCCCAGGCATCCCGAAAGGCAACGCACCTATGTACTTCACCTCAGAGACGACCTCGTCCGGCGTCTCGGAACGTCTGTTCACCGTTGACGGCATCCCCGGTGTGCTCTGGTCCCCGGCCGATACCACCGGCCCTCGCCCCCTGATGCTGCTCGGCCACGGAGGCGGTCAGCACAAGAACGCCCCAGGGGTGGCGGCCCGGGCCCACCGCTACGCGGCACATTTCGGTTTCGCGGCAGCAGCGATCGACGCGCCCGGGCACGGCGACCGGCCACGAACCGCGTACGACGAGCGGTTCACCGCCCAACTACGCCAACGGATGGCGGCCGGTGAACCCGTCGGCGCGCTAATCGCCGAGGACAACGCCACCCGTGCCACCCAGGCCGTTCCCGAGTGGCAGGCCACCCTGGACGCCCTCCAGAACCTCGACGGGGTCGGAGCGGGCGGACCCGTCGGGTACTGGGGCGTGTCGCTGGGCAGCATGATCGGTATGCCGTTCGTCGCCACCGAACCCAGGATCACCGCCGCTGTCTTCGGTCTCGTCGGCTACGACACCCTCACCGACGCCGCGGCCCGCATCACCATCCCGGTGCAGTTCCTGTTCCAGTGGGACGACGAGATCGTGCCGCGCGCGGCCGGCCTCGCGCTGTTCGACGCCATCGCCTCCCCCGAGAAAACGCTGCACGCCAACTCCGGCCGCCACGTCGACCTACCCAGGTTCGAAATGGACAGCGACGAACGCTTCTTCGCTCGCCACCTCGTCGGCGGCACCGCCTCAACAACGGTCGCGTAGCGGGCCGGCCTGGCCAGGGCGCAATGCCCTGGCCAGGCTCCGCCTGCTGCCTCACGGCGCGGCCCGCGCCGGCCAAGGCTACGAGCCCGACGTCGTCCACGTGGCGGACCCGCCGGGCTGCGCGGGGTACGGATCGGTGGAAACGGCACGCGTAACGTCCCGCGCAGGCTGAACTCCCAGCAGCACCACGAGAAGCCACGCCGAGAGCACATGTCGACACCGCCACTGCGGGTAACTGCTCAAACAGCTCGTACCCCGCTGCTCATGTAGTGCTCAAATACAAAGCCGACTGCTCATCTACCTGCGATCCCTACAAACCTGTTCGGCGGCCCGTCCGCGCGCCTGTCGGACTGCCCATCGGGCGACCCACTACTGAGCTTTAATCCGCGAAGTCGTGTAGGCGCGTTGATGATCGCTTCGCACCCCACCACGTCAGCCAGACCATCCAGGCAATGACCCACGCCCAACCCGACCAGCCCACCGAGAACCCACGCCACGCCGCCGCCCGCCGCGAGATCACCGAATGCGATCAGAAACTGGGACGCTACCGGGCCGCCCTGGAAGCAGGCGCCGACCCCACCATGGTCGCCACCTGGACCACCGAGATCCAAGCCCGGCGCACCGCCGCCGCCACCCTGCTGGCCGCCGACCCGCCCCGTCCCCACCGACGCCTGACCGAAGAAGAGATCAAGACCCTCATCACACGGTTCGACGATCTGCGCCAAGCCCTCCGCGACGCCGACCCCGACGACAAGGCCGAAATTCGCGCAGCACGAGAACGCACCGTGGAGGTCCGGGGGCTCGGCCCCGGGCAGACATAAACGAGACGACCTGGTGCGAAGCACGCAGGACGTCTGGAGGCGAGTGTCCAAGGGGCGACTCGAACCATTACCCCACCACCGGTCATCCTGTCCTGCGAGATCGTTCTGCGGGAGCAGGACGGTGAACGGCACACGTTCCACTCCCCGGCCGGCCCCGATGCAGGCCGTTCGCCCTCCGCACGGTCGCCGTACTGATCGCCTGGGTCTGGTGTGGGTGGAGGCGAAGCAGGCGCCAGACACTGCCCGCGGCACTGCCCGCCGTAGAGTGATCGCATGACGGCAGGTCGCCTTGCGGCGGTGACGGTCGAGGGGTACACCTCAATCCGCTCGGCACGGGTCCGACTGGGCGGGCTGAACGTCCTGATCGGCCCGAACGGGGCAGGCAAGAGCAACTTCATCTCCGCGCTGGAGCTGCTGGGACGGATCCTCGACGAGGACCTGCAACTGTTCGTCGGGCTGCGCGGCGGCGCCGGGGCACTGTTGCACGGCGGCCCGCGGGGCGCAACGTTGGAGATCACGATCCGGGTGGAAGCGCCGCCACACTCCTACCTGGCCCGACTGGTCCCCAGCGCACGCGATGAGCTCGTCTTTGAAACGGAGGAAATCTCCGGGCCCGCAGGGACGGTGTCGCTGGGCCACGGGCACAGGGAGACACTGCTGCACCGGAAGACTGGCGGCCAGGCCGAACGGGCGACAGCGGGCCGGGTGGCAGAGATCCTGGACGGCTGCCGGGTGTACCACTTCCACGACACCAGCCGAACCGCACCGGTGAAACGATTCGCCGACCCGGCGGACAACCTCACCCTCGCCCCCGACGCGGGGAACCTCGCGGCCTACCTGCTACGCCTGGCAACCGAGGACACCGCGGCCTACCGGCGGATCGTCCGGGCCGTCGGGCAGGTTGCGCCGTTCTTCCGGGACTTTGTGCTGGTGGGGGAACATGCCGGTGTCCGGCTGCGCTGGCGGCAGGCCGGTATGGACGGGGTCTTCGGCCCCGAGTCGCTGTCCGACGGCACCCTGCGCTTCATCTGCCTGGCCGCGCTGCTGCTGCGTCCCGACCCACAGCCGCTGGTCATCCTGGACGAGCCGGAACTCGGCCTGCACCCGTTCGCCTTGGTCCAGCTCGCCGGCATGATGCGCTCCGCCAGCCAGACCAGCCAGATCGTCGTGGCCACCCAGTCCGTCCCCCTCGTCGACCACGTCGACCTCGGCGACATCATCATCGTCGACCGAGCGGACGGCGCCTCCACCTTCCGCCGCCCCGACCCGGCCGGTCTCGCGGCCTGGCTGAATGACTACTCGCTGGGCGAGCTGTGGCAGAAGAACATCCTCGGCGGCCTGCCCGCCCGGGAAGACGACTGACCCCCGTGCGCTCGCTCTACCTTCTCGCCGAGGGCCAGAGCGAGTTCGTGGTCATCGACTCCGTCCTGCAGCCACACCTCGAACAGGCCGGCTTCCACGTTCGCAAGTCCGTCCTGGTCACGAAACCGACTGTCGGCGGCCCCGCGTTCCGTGGCGGCGTCAGTAGCTGGGCTCGCATCGAGGCGGAGATCCGTCGAGTCCTGCGGGACCCGACCATCAACATCGCCACCACAATGATCGACTACTACGGGTTGCCCGAAGATACCCCGGGCATGTCGGGACGTCACCTCGGCGCCGACCCGTTCAGTCGGATAGCGGCCGCCGAGCAGGCGATCGAAGAGGTGATTGGCGACCCGCGGTTCATCGCCCATCTCGTCTTACACGAGCTGGAGACCTGGGTCCTCGCCGCCGCGGGCCCGCTCGGCGACCTTGTCGGGAACCGCCGTCTCACCGAGCAGATCAGAAAAATCGTCAACGGCCACGGCGGGCCCGAGCAGGTGAACGACGGCCGGGAGACCGCCCCTTCCAGACGACTCCTGGCTCTTCACCCGGCGTTCAACAAGGTGTTCGAGGGGCCGTTGGCGATTGCAGACCTCGGCCTCGCGGCCCTGCGCAGGCAGTGCCCCCACGCCGACGCCTGGCTCCGACGTATCGAGGCGCTTGTGGAGGACACCGGACCCAAGCTCTGACCGGCTGCTGGTGTCAGCGCGGACGTCCAGCATCGGCGTCGTCGGGCAGCCCGGCTGGCCTGCGGCGCCCCTGCGCCCTCGTGGTGGATCGCCTGGCAGCTGGAGGAGGCGGGCGGAGGGAGTCAACCCATTTGTACATGATCGGTCTTCGTGAGGTTTTCGACCTCACGGTCGTGGCGATCCCGGCAGCCGCGCTGGACCACCGCCGGTTCTGGGACATGATGGACCGGGTAGACGTCGCCCAGCTTGGCAGAGAGGGAGGCGGCGCAGACCCGGCGGATGAGCCGACCCGGCGGATGATCGAGGTGTTCGGTCTCGACACCCACGCGCTGATCCCGACCCCACCAGACCGGCACCCATTTTCACCACAAATGGTGCCGACTCTCACATACGTAGCCACTGCGATGGTCAGCCGATCAGCTCGCGGACGATCGCATTTTCCAGCCAGGTGCGGTACTGCTCGACGCTCCAGCCGCGGTGGCGGCGTAGGAGTTGGTGGGTGTGCGGCGAGCAGAGGGCGTAGAGGACGTCGGCGGCGGTGGCGGGGTCAAGGCCGTCGCGCAGGGCGCCGCGGGCGTGCAACGTCTCGGTGAGGGTGAGGTGCACCTGATGAGTGGCGGTGGCGCCGGCGTCGGCCGCCGCCCGCATGTCCGGATCGGTGCCTGCGGCCTCGACACTGACCATGATCAGGTATCCGGCGCGTTCCAGTAGCGCCGCGGCGTAGGTTACGTGGTGCGCGAGCGCGGCCCGGGGATCGGCCTGCTCGCGCGCAGCGGTGATCTCTGGACGGCCAGCGACGCGCACCGGCTCCTCGTCGCCGACGGTGGCGACGCCGAGAGTATGTGAGAACAGTGCAGCCTTGGTGGGGAAGGCGTCGTAGAGGGTGCGCTCGCCGACCCCGGCCGCCGTGGCGACCGCACGCATAGTCGTGGCGGCGTAGCCCCGTTCCACGAACAGGCGGGTGGCGGCCTCCCGGATGCGGGCGCGGGTCGCCGCCGCCGATGCCGTCCGTTTCTCGGATCGGTACGCCCTCTTGACGGGGCCTGTCATGGGAAGCACCATACCCATATTTGCCGCAGTGATACTGCGCTCAAGTTGGAGGCTTCATGACCCGCCCGCCGTTGGCCGGCATCCACCATGTGAAGATCCCGGTCACCGACCTGGCCCGATCCGTCGATTGGTACACGAAGGTCTTCGACTTTCGAGTGCTCATGGAGTTCGCCGAGGCCGACGGCATCGTCCGTGGCGTTGCCGGCGAGGCGCCCGGCCTCGGCGTCACCCAGCTCACGTTCCGGTTCAATCCGAAGGCCGCCGAAGGCTGCCGGGGCTTCGATCCGGTCAGTTTCGCCGTCAACGACCACCCCGACATCCAGGCGTGGGCCGCCCACCTCGACACGCTGGGCATCCGGCATTCACCGGTAATCGAGGCATCCGTCGGCTGGCTGCTGGTCTTCAACGACCCCGACGGCCTCGAACTCCACATATACAGCTGGGCCGCCCACGGCATCGACCACTCCGACAAGCCCGGCTACGGCCGGCCAGTCCATCCACCCAACACCGGCGACCGCACCGCACGGCTCACGCCCGAACGGCCCACAGCGTCGGGAAACCTCCCATGAATCGGGCACCGCGCTACCCACGGCCTGGCCGGTGAGATCACCCAAAGGGCATTCCGGCCGCGATCCAGATCGGCACACGCCGGGTATGCGAACGCACCCACGCGCGGATGAACGGCTACCGCAAGCTTCGCCGCTGCACCGAGAAGAACGGCGCGATCGTCTATTTCTACCTCTATCTGGCCGCCGCTTTCGTCACCGTCCGTTGTCTGATCCAGAGGGCTCGGATCAGAGGGGCGGTGGAAGTTTTGTACCATGCGTCAGCCAACTCCGTGCTCACCTGAAGGACGACGATGAGTGACCAGCCGCCCCGGGCCAGAGGCTTCTGGCAAACCGCGCTCGGCGCGCTTACCGGTATCGCCGCCTTGCTCACCGCGATCGGCGGCCTGCTCGCCGTTCTCTTCCAGCTCGGTGTCCTCGGCGGGTCCAGCAGTACACCACCGCCGGGACCGGTTGCCAACCCGGCGACCACGGTGCCCGGCAGCGTTTCCCAGACCAGTGCCGCTCCACCGAC
>NZ_CAUVXG010000089.1:0-12861 GCF_963555885.1 Protofrankia sp. Cr2 | reverse complement strand
CCCTTGCAGGCCCCCGACCCACGCACCGGAAAACCCATCCCACCGGACAGGAGGAACGATGGCGCGATCGACGATTGACTTCGGCATCGACCTGGGTACCACCAACAGCGCGATCGCGGTCCTGGACGGCACGAAGGCCCGCATCATCAAGAACGCGTTCCAGCACGACACGACGCCGTCGGCTGTCTACGCCGACCGCAACGGCCGGATCCACGTCGGCGAACGGGCCCGGGAACGCGTCGAGTCCGATCCGGCGAACGCCGCCGCCGAGTTCAAGGGCAAGATGGGGCTGCGCGACCAGGCGAGGACGTTCGCCAACAGCGGCCTGGCGCTGACCCCGGAGGAACTGTCCGCGCACGTGCTGCGGGCACTCAAGACGAATGTCACCAGGCAGCTCGGGGAGGATATCCGGGCCGCGGTCATCACCGTTCCGGCCGCGTTCGAGCTGAACCAGACCGACGCCACCCGGCGGGCCGCCGAGGCCGCCGGCCTGGAACTGTCGCCGCTGCTGCAGGAACCGACCGCAGCCGCCCTCGCCTACAGTTTCCAGCGCGACGAGGACAACATCTACCGGCTGGTCTTCGACCTGGGCGGGGGAACCTTCGACGCCTCGGTGGTGCATATCCGGGACGGCGAGTTCGACATCGTCAACCACCGTGGTGACAATTTCCTCGGCGGGAAACTCATCGACTGGGCGATCGTCGAACAGCTGCTGATTCCCGCGCTGCTCCAGCAGTATTCGCTCCCCGGCTTCGGCCGGGGCGAGCCCACCTGGGCCCAGGCGATCGCGAAGCTGAAGGCAGCCGCGGAGAACGTGAAGATCGAGTTGTCCTCGACGGAATCGACGCTGATCGACATCAGCGACCCCCCGCTGTGCACCGACTCCCGCGGGAACCCGGTGGAGTTCGTTCACGAGCTGCACAGCGCGGACGTGGACAAGCTGACCGAGCCCTTCGTCGCCCGCGCGATCAACATCTGCCAGGCCGCGCTGCGGGAGAGCCAGCTCGCGCCGGAGAAGATCGACCGGGTACTGCTCGTCGGCGGGCCCACCCTCATGCCGTACCTGCGACGGCGGCTCACCGAGGGTCTCGGCATCGAGCTGGATGTCAGCCAGGACCCGATGACCGTCGTGGCCTGCGGCGCGGCGATCTTCGCCGGGACCCAGCGGCTGCCGGCGGAGCCGACGCGCCCCGACGTCGCCTATACCGTGGATCTTGAGTACCAGCCGATCGGCTCCGATCCGGAGCCGGTGGTCGGCGGGGTGGTGCGGGGCCCGGCCGGCCGCAAGCTTGAGGGGTCCACCATCGAGTTCGTCAACGCCGAGGCCCGCCCGCCGTGGCACAGCGGAAAGATCCTCCTGCCGGCGGCCGGCTCGTTCATGACCACCCTGCGCGCCGAACCCGAGCGGCGGAACACCTATGAGATCGTTCTGGAGGACCCGACCGGAACCCGCGAGCGGATCCAGCCCGCGGAGCTGACCTACACCGTCGGCGTAGTCGCGCCGGCCGCCACCCTCACCCACTCGATCGGGGTGGCGCTGGCCGGCAACGAGGTCTCCTGGCTGCTGGCGAAGGGCACGCGGATCCCCGGCAAGGCCCGCGAGATCCTGCGGAGCAACGTGCGGCTGACCCGCGGCCAGTCGGGCGGCCTGCTGCGGATCCCGATCCTGGAGGGGGAGTACTCCCGGGCCGACCGCAACCGGCAGGTGGGCGCGCTGGAGATCCTCGCCGATCAGGTGGCCCGCGACATCCCGCGCAACAGCGAGATCGAGGTGGAGATCCAGATCGACGCCTCCCGGCTGGTGACCACCAAGGCGTATGTGCCGATCCTCGACGAGGAGTTCGAGGCGTTCCACGACCTGACCACCGAGAGCGCCCCGGCCCCGGCCGAGCTGCGCCGGGCGCTGAACGCCGAGCAGGAGCGGCTGGAGGCCCTGCGCGCCGACGCGCGGCGTACGGCCGACCCGGCCGCGCTCGCCATCCTCGATGAACTGGACGACGAGCGGGTAGTCGATCAGCTCGAGAACGACGTGGCCTCCACCGAACACGGTGACACGGACGCGGCGAGCACCGCGGGCAAGCGGATGCTGGACCTGCGGGCGAAGCTCGACGACGTCGAACATGCGCTGGAGTGGCCCTCACTGGTCGAATGGGCGAACCGGGTGCTCCACGATGCGCCGGGGTTGATCGAGGAATACGGCGAGGCCCAGGACCGGCGGCGGCACGAGCTCCTCGCCGCCGACATTCGCCGTGCGCTGGCCGGCCGGGACGCCGCGCACCTGAAGACCTTCGTCGACGAGCTGACCGGGCACCTGGCCATGATGGTCGACCGGAGGACGGGTGCCGTGGTGATGGCCCGCTTCACCCAGTTGGTCAAACAGCGTTCCGAGCTGCGCGACCAGGCCCTGGCCGCACGCCTGATCGCGGCGGGGCAGCGCGCTGTCGACAGCAACGACATCGAACGGCTGCGGACGGTGATCCGACAGCTCGCCGACCTGCTTCCGCCCGAGGACAGGCAGGCGGACGCGGAGGGCTACAGCAATGTCTACAAGTCCCGGTGACACCACCCACGCTGCGCTGATCGGCGAGGTCGTCCGGGGGCAGGCCGCCGCGCTGGCCCGTTCCGGCCGGTACGAGGACGCCGTGAGCCTCCTGACAGAGCTGGCGACCGGGCGCGAGCCCACCGCGGCGGAACACGACCTGCTCGCCCGGATCCACGCGCAGCAGGGCCGATTCGGCGACGCCGAGCGCCACTGGCGGGCTGCGCTGGCCATGAACGGCCCCACGGACGGCCCAACGGACGGGGCCGCAGCGGGCCTGCGCCGCCTCGAACGACTGCGCACCCGCCGCGGCAGCGGTCGCGTCCGGGGCGGTGCCGCCGCCATGTTCGTCGCTCTCGCCTTCGGCGGGGGCTGGTGGCTCGGCTACGACCGGACCGACCCGGCGGTAACGGCCGCCCCCGCAACGGCTCCCGCATCGGTCCCCGCGCAGGCTCCCACCGCATCGGTGGATGTGACGGCGAACCTGGCCGCGCGCCTCGCCGGACCGGAGGTCAGCATCGCCAAGGCCGGCGGCCAGGTGGTCGTCGTCTTCCACGACGCGCTCTTCGCCGCGTACGACACTCCCAGCCCGCAGGGCCGCGCGGCACTCGCCGGGCTGGGCATCCGGCTGGCGGCGATACCCGATATCGCCGTCGAGATCGTCGGACACAGCGACAATCTGCCGGTACGCCCCGGCGGCCCATTCCCCGACAACACCGCGCTGAGTCTGGCCCGCGCCGCGTCCGCCGCAGAGATCTTGAGTCAGGCCGGCGTCCCCGCCGCAGCCCTCACGATCTCTGCGGCCGGCAACGCCGTCCCCCCCCATCGCGACGGCCCTGCCGGTGACACCCGTAACCGAACGGTGATCATCCGTATCACACCGCCCGGCTGAGGCTGCCGGAGACCGGGCAGCCGGCCGACGAGCGAGAGCCAACGAAGCAGGCGAGAGCCACAGAAGCAGGAAGGACGTACCCATGACGCAGGCCGAGCCACGGCCGAAGGCTGCGGCCCGGCCCCGCGACCCGCTGGCCGTCGCGCTTGCCAACGCATCCCTGTTCGGTGGCGGGTACCTGATGCTGGGCCGGGGACAACTCGCCGTCGTCGTCACCCTGATCACAGCCGAGCTCCTCATTGTCTTCGCCTCGGTCGCGCAGGTGCTGTGGTTCGGGATCGTCGTGCTCGTGTGGTGGGTGGCCGTCATCGCACACGGCTGGTATCTGGCTGGTGGGCGGCCGCGGCGGGGCCGGATCTGGCCGAACCGGTCGAGGAGACAGGGGGCCATCGCCCTCGCCTGCGTGCTCCCGGTACTGCTGGCCTTCGGCTTTCTCCGGTTCGACATCGCGCAGATCGAGGGGGACGTCGTCGCGGCCCACCGCACCGGTGACTGCCCGCGGGCGGAGGCCGCCACGGACAGGGTGTCGCCCGCTCACCGCATGGTCGCTGTCGCCCCGGTCGCAGACGGTGCGAACATGGTCAAGGCATGTGCACTGCTGCGGACGGCCACCGGCCATCTCGACGTCGGGCGGGCCGGTGACACCGCAGCCCTGGACACCGGTTTCCGGCAGCTTTCCACCGTCCTTGCGGAGCTGCCCGGCCATGAAACCATGGTGCAGGGAGCCCTGGACAGGTTCCTCGACGGCCTACCGACCAAGGATCCCTGCAACACCGTGAAGATCCTCACGTGGCTCGCCGCGCGGCCGCCCGGCGGCAACGGGCTGGACCGCGCCGCCCAGGTCGTCCCACAGCTCGCGCCTGCGGCGCTGGTCGACTGCGGCAACAAGCTCGTGGCGGCCGGGGACTGGGAGAATGCGCGGGCGAAATATCAGCAGCTGCTCGACCAGTACCCCGGCCACAATTTTGCCGCCAAAGCCCGAGAGGGAATACAACAGGCCAACCAGAAGATCGAGGATGCGAGAATACGCCGCGAGCGGGAGGCCGAGGAGGCGAGGATACGCCGCGAACGGGAGGCCGAGCTGGCGAACCTACGCCGTCTGCTGCAGACGTCAGGCTCCGGCCAACCGGCGTACTGCTCCGCTCCGGTACCGTTCACAGCCGCCCCTTCCGGCGGGCCGAACCGCGCACTGATAGTCGGCAACAAAACGTACGTGGACCAGCTCCCCGCCGAGTGGAGGACCGATGACGTCACCAATGCCACGCGGGTGCTCTGCGTCGGCACCTCCGAGTTCGGAGCTGCGGTCCGAACCTGCCAATATGTATATATAGAATACTTTAACGTAACGTTTTACCGGGTGGCGTTGCCCGTTCGCGTTTACGAGCTACGAACCGGACGACTCGTGACCGACACCAGACTGGAGATCAGCGGCGCAAGCTGCCCTGACCCCATCCGCGGCTATGACACGAAGCGGTACGTCACCCCCTCCGATTCCCAGATACAGGCCGCCTTCAGACCACTGATCAGCCCGTGACCGCCTGTGAAGTGCCAGAAATGGTGGCGGTGTTGATGATGTCGCGGATGGTCTGGTCGGCGGTCGCCCGGTCCGGGCAGAGGCCGTCGATCAGGGCGGCGAAATGCACCCCGTCGGTCTGGTCGACGATCGCGGCGAGCCCGGCCACGGTTGCCGGTGGTGGGCTGTCGGGGTCGGTGGTTACCTCCTCCGCCAGCGCCCGCAGCGAGCTGGCTGCCCGGTCGGTGTCGCCGATCAGCCGGTAGAGGGTGGTGGCGGCGAGCCGGTGGGCGTGCACGGCGGCACGATCGGCGCCGGTCCGGCCCAGATAGTTCGCGAGGTTGTGATGGGAGACGGCGATCGCGTCCGGGTCGGGGTGGGTGTATATGAGCCGGAGGGCGATCTGTGCCAGCCGGGCGGCGTCGGGGTGCTGGCCGCGGGTGTCTGCGAGGTCGGCGCGGGCGGTGAACACCTTGCCGAGCACGGTGATGTCGCCGGTGTCGGCGAAGGTCTGCTGGCAGTCGGCCAGCAGCGTGTCGGCCTGGTCCAGCCGGCCCAGCGCGATCAGCGGCCCGTAGTCGTTGAACCGAGTCCGGGCCAGCTCGTGGGGGCCGGCGCCGCGGCGCCGCTTGCTGGCCTGTACGCGGGCGTTGTAGTCCAACGCCTGCTGCCAGCGGCCCAGCGCCACCGCCGCCACCGCCCCGATTTCCAGGGTGACCTCGCGGATGTTCCACGGGCGGACGGTGTCGGTCGGGTCGGGGTGGTCGGGGAGCCGGTCGAGGCGGGCCAGCAGCCCGTCGGGTCCGTCCAGGGCGGCCAGTACCTGCTCGCCCTGCCCCATTCGGTACAGGATCTGCAGCCGCCGTGCCTCGTCAAGGGCCTGGGTCCAGCGGCCCGTCCCGGCCTGCCGGCGGTGTGCGGCGGTGGTGTCGGCGACGGTCAGCGCCTCGGCCAGCCGCCCCTGACCCGCCAGCAGGTCGATCAGCGTCCCGCCGCTGGCGGCGGCGGTGCGGGGATCGCAGGTGGCCTCGGCCCACGCCAGGGCCTGGCGGAGTACCTGTTCGCCGCCGGCCGGGTCCACCTTCGCCAGCGCCCGCCCGAACACCCCCAGCTTGTCGGGGGTGCCGGTGGTGTCGGCGATCCGGCGCAGCAGCGGCAGCACCGCCTGCACCATCCCCGGGTTCGCCAGGTCGCGGACGAACGCCTGCTCCAGCAGGAAGCCGGCCTGGTCCCAGTCGTGCAGGCGGAGCAGGTAGGGGGCGGCGGACAACCCGGCCCTCGCCACCATCTGACTGGCCTCGCCCTCAGCCCGGCCACGAGCCGCCTCGAACACCGCCCGCCAGAACGCGGCCAGCGCTACGTCCACCGCCGTCCGCACCTCCTGCGGCGTGCCCGCGTGAACGGCTTCGGCGACCCCCGGATGCACCCGCAACACCGTCACTTCTAGTGACGGCCCATCCGCGTCCGCGCCCGGGCCATCGGCATCGGCATCGGCATCGGTGTCTGTATCGGCCGCGGCCGGCGGTGGTGGGGTGTCGACGGCGACCAGCGCGGCGTCGGTGAGCACGGCCCGCAGCCCGTCGGCCGGCGGCGCCTCGCCCGGCCGGCCCAGCCGGTGCCACACATCCGCCCAGTTCGCCTCCACGACCGGCTGGGTGCGGTCGTCGTCTTCCAGAGCGCACAGCAGCTGCAGCAGCAGCCCCGCCGGCTCGGCCAGACCGGCGACCGCTGCGGTGACCCAGCCGGTAAGCGTGTCGACGAACCCGTCCGCGTCCAACCCGCTCCGCCCGGTGGAGAAGAACGCCGAAAGTGCCGGCCCGCGGCCCGCCGCCGCCTGCTCGGCGGCGACCAGCTGCTCTTCCAGCACCTCCCGGCCCTGGCGGGCGGCCGCGTCGGCGAGCTCCAGGAGTTTGGGATGCCCCTGCACCACACCCAGCACCCGGCGAACCAGCCCACGATCGGCCCGGATCGCCTCGGCGGACGGCTGTCGGGCATGCCCGGTGCGGTCGCGTTCCGGGGCGGTGTCGGCGTGCAGCAGGGCGCCGAGATCGTCGAGTTCGCGAGCGAGGACGGCGGCCTCGTCGAGGGTGAGGGCGTGCACCGGCTCCGTGCAGGTCCGCGCCGGATCGAGGCCGGGCAGGGGCGTGCGGCTGGTCAGCACGAGGCGCGACGGCCCGTCGTGAATGGTCAACGCGCGCAGCAGCACCGGCCACCGGTCGTCCCGCCAGGCGTGCCCGTCGGGCGTGAGCAGGGTTTCCAGGTTGTCCAGCACGATCAGCAGGGCGTTCTGCCGGCACAGTGCGGTCAGCACCGGGGCGATGCCGCGGAGCTGGTCGACGGTGGTGATCCGGGTCAGCGACGGGGCGCCGGCGGGCACGAGTTGCAGCTCCCAGGCGTCGGCGAACCGGGCGAACGCAAGGTCATGGGCGTCCGGGTCGGTCGGCGCCGTCCAGTACAGCGCCGCCGCACAGGTGCCGGCGTGCCGGTAGGCCAGTTCCAGGGCGCAGGCGGTCTTTCCGCCGCCGGCCATCCCGTGGAACAGCACGGCGGTCCGGCCGGAGGCGGGAGCGAGCGCGGCGGAGGCCCGCGCCATCGGCGCCGCCCGGCCGACGAACCGGGCGGGTTCCGGGTCGAAGTCGGCCGTTGCCGTGTCCAGCCGCAGCGGCTGCCGACCCTCCGCAGAGATGATCTTCTGATGGGCGGCGTCGCCGCCGAAGAGCGCCGGGGTGGCCAGGCTGACCGGGGGGACGGCGTCGGTGAGCTCCGCGGGCGATTCCGGGCCGGCCGCGTCCGGAAGGGCGCCGCGCAGCGCCGCGTCCAGCGGCAGTCCGCGCGCGAACAGCCGCTCATACAGCGCGGCGGCGAGCCGGATCGCGAACTCGTCGCCCACTGGGTAGCGCATGGCCAGCACCGCACAGCCCAGCGTGCCGGCGAGGGCCCGGGCCAGCCCGGCCCGTGACCGCCCGCCGGAGCCCGCCGCCGGACGGTCCTCCCCGTACGTGTCCGCCTCGTACGTGTCGGCCTCAGCCCGGTGGGTGTCGGCGCCGGGGTCCAGATCGAGCAGCCGCAGGGTTTCCGCGGTGGTCGCGGCCGCCGACTGGCAGGCGGAGAGCACCACCAGCTTCACCCGCGGTCGGGCCGGTTGCAGCAGGGTGACCAGCAGATCGGTGTTGATCGGGTCGGGGGAGCCGTCGGCCTTCTCCAGCACCAGCCGGCCGGCGTCACTGTGGGCGGAGACGTGCACCACGTCCCAGCCGTCCCCCGATTCGACGGTCGCGTCCAGCTTCTCGCGGGTCACGCCGTACTGCAGCACCGTCAGCTCGACCCGGTGCCGCGCGGCGATCCGGCGGATCAGGTCGGTCAGCGCGCGTCGTTCCCGCCGCAGGCCCAACGCGGTGGATCGGGCCGGCAGGGAGAACACGGCTAGGACGCGCAGGACATCCTCGGCCGGTCGGGGCTGGAACACCCAGGGTCGCGGGCTGATGGTCGGCGGGGCGATGTCGTAGACGATGGTGACGTTCTGGCGGGCCAGCGGACGCCCGCCGACGTGCACGATCTCCCACGGCCACTGCGGCAGGAACCCGAGGGCGTCGGGCAGCATCATCCGCACGGTCACCGGTGCCGCCTCGACGATGATCCGGCCGATCCGTTCGCCGAGTAGCTGCTCGCCGGCCCAATTCCCGGCGGTGGTGAGCAGCTGCTGTTCGCTGGCCAGCCGCTGGTGCGGGTCGGCGTTGCGCCGCAGATGCTCGTACAGGTCGGTGAACGTGGCGTACCCGCCGACGCCGGGGTCGATCGTCACCGGATGGTCGGTCAGGGTGGTACCGGTGGTGGCGTCCACGAGCAGCCACCGCCAGGACATCGGCCCGCCGGCCTCCTCAGCGGCCCGGGGGCTCGGGCGTCCGGCGGCGTCCAGGGGCCGCGATTGCGCCGCCGCCGCCGTCTCTTTGATCGGCGTGACGTCGACCGCTTGCAGCAGCAGCACGTTCGTCACCGACCCCCGTGTCCCCAGTAGTGGTGATGACGATAACGACCGGCGCGCCGGATCTGTCACCGACCGCACCGGTACGGGCTTCATACCGGACGCCCTTCGGCTGCTCCCTCTGCCACCGCGCACACGGGCCACGGCTGTCGTGCTCAACGATGTGATTGTCGTGCTGCTCCGACGACACCCAATCCCCATCGTTCGGCGCCCGCGCCCGCGCCCGCGCCTGTCGTTCGGCGCCCTCGCCCGTCCGGACGGTGACCGCACGGCTCCGGGGTCCGATCGCTTCGGGCTGATGCATCGTGCATCGGATCGGAGCCGGTATGCGACGATCTGCCTCCTCCGGTCGTTACGGTGGGCGGACGGCGGGAACGTTCAGGGGGGTGCCGTGGTGGGCGGTCTGATCCTGCGCCCGATGGACAGCACCGGTCCGTGGTCGTGGCGCTGGCTGCTGGTGGACGCCGAGACGGGCACCGCGCTCGCCGACCATCAGGTGACCATCGACCCCACCGACTGGCGGTTCCCGGCGTTCGTCGAGCTGGACCGCTATCTGTGGGCGCACGTCGATCCGCAGCACCGGCTGGCCGGCGAAACGACGCTCGTCGAGCAGGTCGGCGCGTGGGTGGGGGCCGAGCTGCTCGGCCCGACCATCGGCGCAGTCATCGCCGACTGGGCGCCGGTGACCGTGACCGTGCAGGTGCCGGAGACGCTGGCCGTGCTGCCGCTGTGGCCGTGGGAACTGGCCCATGCCGGGACGGCGCCGCCGCGGCCACTGGCCCTGCAGGATGTCGCGTTCGTCTATGACATCACCTCGGGCGGGTCGGCGGGTCACGCCGGCCGGGCCGGCGCCGCTCCCGGGAAGACTCCGGTCGGGGACGCGCTGCGGATGCTGGCGGTGTTCTCCCAGCCGGCGTTGACCGAGCCGCTGGCGCTGCGCCGGGAACGCCACGCCCTGGTCAGGCTCGTGCGGGAGCTGACCGGCCGGCGGCAGCGGCGGATCGAACTGCGGGTGCTGCAGTACGGCGTGACCCGCGAGACGCTGGCGCAGACCGTGCGGGAGGTCGGTGGGTGGGATCTGCTGCACATCTCCTGCCACGGCGGCATCGACACCCTCACCCTGGAGCACCCGGATGGAACCCCCGACGCCATCAGTACCGCCGATCTGATCGGTCTGCTGCGGCCGGCGCGCTACCAGGTGAAGCTTGCGGTGTTGTCCGCCTGCCAGTCCGCTGCCGCGACCGCCGCGGAGACCCTACGTTGGCTCGGCCTGGACGAGCCCGCGCAGGAGCTGGAGGCCCAGGCCGCCGCCGAGGCCGGGGTGTCACCGCAGAGGGCCGGGACGGCAGACCGGGCGGGGACGGCCGGTGGCGGTGGCGGCTTGGCCCGGGGGTTGGTGGAGGCGGTGGGCTGCGCGGTGCTGGCCATGCGCTACCCCGTCGGGGACGAGTTCGCCGTCCGGCTGGCGACCGAGCTGTATGCGCGGCTGCTCGGCGACGGTCAGACCGTGGACGCCGCGCTGCGCCTGGCGTTGCCGGCCGCCGCCGGCCCGGTGCCGACCCCGGCGGCCCCACCCGTCTCGATCGCCACCCCGGTGCTGCTGGGCCACAGCGCGGTGGGGCTGGCCCTGCGTCCCCCGTCCCAGCAGGGCGCCTTTGCCGTGCCGCAGCGGCAGACGATGGCGTTCTTCCCGGCCGAGCCGGACCGGTTCGTCGGCCGGACTGCGGCCATGTCCCGCGCCTCCGCCGCCCTGGCACCGGCATCGGGACGCTGTGGTGTGCTGTTCCACGGGATGGCCGGTGCCGGTAAGACCGCCTGCGCCCTGGAGTTGGCCTACCGGCATGAGGACGCGTTCGCCGCCTTGGTCTACTGGGAGGCACCCAAACAGCCGGACGAGTTCGGTGCCGCGCTGGCCAGCCTCGCGCTCGCGCTGGAACGGCAGCTGCCCGGTTTCACCATGGTTGACAAGATCGGCACTGTTGAGCATGTCGAGCCGGTGACGGCGTTCGCTCCCCACCTTGCCGAGCTGTGTGAACGCGTCGGCCTGCTGATCGTGTTGGACAATCTGGAAACCCTGCTGAGCGCTGACGGCGGCTGGCGGGATCCCCGCTGGCCGGTGCTGGTCGGGGCGCTGACCGGGCATCGGGGGCTGTCCCGGACCGTGCTGACCAGCCGGATCATCCCCACCGGCCTGGGCCGTGACCGGCTGCTGGTCGAGCCGGTGCACGCCCTGCCCCGCGACGAGGCGACCCTGCTGGCCCGTGAACTTCCCGGCCTGCGTGCTCTGCTGCACGCCGACCGGACCGAACCCGGCGCGTCCCGCACCCCGGCCACCGCGGCCATCGCTGAAGCCGGCCCCGAACAGGTTGACGCCGATCGTGCGCTGGTTCGCCGGGTGCTGGGTGTGGTGCAGGGGCATCCCAAACTGCTGGAGTTGGCCGACGCGGCCGCCCGCCAGGGCCGGGATGTGTTGGAAGAGCAGCTGGTCGCGGCCGAGCAGGCGGCGGTGGGCCGCGGGCCGGCGCTTTCGGCGTTTTTCGCCGCGGGGCGGAGCGGGTTGGACGCGGACGGGTTCGTCGACACGCTTACCGGCTGGGTGACCGCGGCGGTCGCCGGTCTGGTCGAGCCGGCGGGGCTGTTGTTGCAGCTGCTGTGCGCTCTGGAGGACGACGACCGCACCCAACTGGTCGTGGAGGCGAACTGGGCGGATGTGTGGCACCGGCTGGGCCGGCCGGGCGATCCGCCGCCGGCCGGCGGGCTGCTGGCCATGTTGGCCGACGCCGCGCTGGTCGCCGTCGACAGCCCACCGCCGGCCGCGGCCGGTACAGACGCTGATGCCGACGGCCCGGGTGCGGACGGTTCGTCGTCGGTGGTGACGGTGTTGCGGGTGCATCCGGGGGTCGCCGAAGCCGTCCACGCCGGTACACCAGAACCGGTGCGGACGGCGGTGGACGCCGAACTGGCCATGTTCTGGGGGGCGATGTTCGACTGGGCAGCCGGCCGGGCTGAGGGTGAGGCCGGCCAGCTGGTGGCGAGGGCCGGGGTGTCCGCCGCCCCCTATCTGCTCCGCCTGCACGACTGGGAGCAGGCCGGCTTCCTGCTGGAGCAGGCGTTCTTCCGTGACCTGGCGAATCCGGGGATGGTGCAGGCGGTGCTGCCGCTGCTGCGCCGCATCGCCGACACCACCGGCACCCCCGCCAATCTGGGCAAGTTCGGGCGGGCGCTGGCGCAGGTGGATCCGGCCGGCGGCGAACAGGTACTCCGCCATGTTCTGGCGCGGGCCGAGGCCACCGGCGATGCTCGCACCGCCGCCGCCAGCGGCACGGATCTGATCGACCTGCTGCGCGGTCAGGGGCGGCTGGCTGAGGCGCTGACCGTCGCCGACATCACCGCCACGCACTACCGGCAGGCCGGGGCGGGCCGGTGGGCACAGGCCGGCAATGAGGCGCAGCGGCTACAGATCCTGTACCGGATGGGGCAGGGCGAGCAGGTACTGGCCGCCCTGGACGGGCCCGACGGGCTACTGGCCCGCCTCGACCGGCTCCCCGACAGCCCCGACCCGACCGACACCGTCCATCCGTGGAACATCCGCGAGGTCACCCTGCAGATCGGGGCGGTGGCGGCGGTGGCGCTGGGCCGCTGGCAGCAGGCGTTGGACTACAACACCCGGGTACAGGCCAGCAAGCGGCGCCGCGGCGCCGGCCCCCACCAACTGGCCGGCACCCGGTTCAACGACCACGGGCCGCTGATCGAGCTGGGCCGGCTGGCGGAAGCCGACACGCTGCTGGCCGACTGCCAGCAGACCTTCACCGACACCGGCGACATCACCGGGCTCGGCAAGGTGTTCTCCGCCCGCGCCGACCTCGCCGCCACCCGCGGCCAGCACCCCGACGCGACCCGGCTGGAACAGATCGCCCTCCGCCTCACATACACCC
>NZ_CAUVXG010000088.1:0-13524 GCF_963555885.1 Protofrankia sp. Cr2 | reverse complement strand
ACCGACCGCACCGGGCTGGTGTGGCCGGTCAGGGTGCGTAGCTGTGCGCCGGTGGTGGTGTCCCACAGCCGGACCGTGTTGTCGGTGCTGGCGGAGGCGAGCCTCGCGCCGTCCGGGGAGAATCCCACCGACCGCACCGGGCTGGTGTGGCCGGTCAGGGTGCGTAGCTGCGCGCCGGTGGTGGTGTCCCACAGCCGGACCGTGCCGTCGGTGCTGGCGGAGGCGAGCCTCGCGCCGTCCGGGGAGAATCCCACCGATCGCACCCAGTTGGTGTGGCCGGTCAGGGTGCGTAGCTGCGCACCGGTGGTCGTATCCCACAGCCGGACCGTGCCGTCGGCGCCGGCGGAGGCGAGGATCGCGCCGTCCGGGGAGAACCCCACCGGCCACACCCGGCCGGTGTGGCCGGTCAGGGTGCGTAGCTCCCGGCCGGTGGTGGTGTCCCACAGCCGGACCGTGCTGTCGTCGCCGGCGGAGGCGAGGATCGTCCCGTCCGGGGAGAACCCCACCGACCGTACCCACTTCGTGTGGCCGGTCAGGGTGCGTAGCTCCCGGCTGGTGGTGGTGTCCCACAGTCGGACCGTGCCGTCGGTGCCGGCGGAGGCGAGGATCACCCCGTCCGGGGAGAACCCCACCGACCACACCGGGCCGCTGTGGCCGGTCAGGAAACGCAGTTGCCGGCCGGTGGTCGTCTCCCGCAGCCAGACCGTGCCGTCGTCGCCGGCGGAGGCGAGGATCGTCCCGTCCGGGGAGAACCCCACCGACCACACCCGGTCGGTGTGGCCGGTCAGGGTGCGTAGCTGTTCGCCGGTGGTCGTCTCCCACAGCCGGACCGTGCCGTCGTCGCCGGCGGAGGCGAGGATTGCCCCGTCCGGGGAGAATCCCACTGACCACACCGGGCCGCTGTGGCCGGTCAGGGAACGCAGCTCCCGGCCGGTGGTCGTCTCCCACAACCGGACCGTGCCGTCGTCGCAGGCGGAGGCGAGGATCGCTCCGTCCGGGGAGAACGCCACCGCGTTCTGCGGTGCGGTCGCCGACCGCGGCACCGCCTGCGCGGGATCCCGTCCGGCGACCGCCGCCGCGGCCAGCTCCGGCGCGCCTGCGGCCGGGCCGAGCCGCCCACCGAGAACCGCCGCCCGCCCCCACCGGCTACCCGTCAGCACCGCCCCGGTCAGATCCGTATCGACGAAACGAGCACCGCGAAGATCCGCACCGGTCAGATCCACCCCGGGAAGCTCGACGCCGGTCACCCTCGCCTGCCGCAGCGACGCGCCGGCCAGATTGGCCCCGCGCAGCACCCCGCCGATGATCTGGACGCCGTCGAGGTCGGCCGCCCGGCCCACCATCCACTCGGCCCGGACATCACGCAGGGTCGCCCCGGACAGGCTCGCCCCGGTCAGATCCGCGCCGGACAGCGCGGTCGCGTCCAGGGAGGCGCCGGTGAGCAGCGCCTCGCGCAGGTCTGCGCCGTGCAGGTCGGCGCGGTCGAGGCGGGCGTCGGTCAGGTTCGCCCGCCGCAGATCAGCGCCGCGCAGATCCCGGCCGGAGAGGTCCTGCCCGGAGAAATCGGTGTCGGCGAACTTCGCCCCCGTCCGCAGCCCGATGCCCAGCCGGCGCGCGACCAGGTCCGCGTTCGCCTTCGTCACCGCGGGCGCGTCCGCGTCGTCGACGGTGTCCTGCGCCCAGCGGGCCGCCTCGTCCCGGCCGGCCAGATCGGTGAAGAAGTCGGCCATCAGCTCCGACATCGCCCACGCCGCGAGCAGATCACCGGCATCGCCGCTTGTCGTGAGCCGGCGGGCGATGTCGGCTGCGACCAGATATTCCATCACCGACTGGTGGATGAAGGAGAACCGGCCGTCGGCGTCCCGGCGCAATGCCGTGCCCGAACCGAGCAGGTGAGCGGTCTCGTCCGGGGTGAGGCCCCGCGGATCGCGCATCGACCGGAGCACCCGGCCGGCGATTTCGGTCAGCCTGGACAGGTCGACGAAGGCGAGACCGTCGCGCCACAGGGCCACGGCTAGCTCGGTGACGGCGGCCTCCCGTTCGTTGACCGTCAGCTCCGGTGACCGGGCGCACTCGTAGGCCAGCCACTGGCCCACCAGTTCCCGGTACAGGTCGGCCGCGGTGACCGTGCCGCCACGCTGGCGCGCCTGGCGCAGCCGATCCTCCTCCAGGTCGGCGATGAACGACAACAGTCGTGGGTTACGCGCCAGATCGGGGAGGTCCCGCACCTCCCGGATCAGGTCCAGCCGGGCTGTTGCCCGCTGGTCCGCTTCCACGCGGCTGGCATCGGTGTCGGGAAACTCCACCGCCAGTGTTCGGGTGAAGCGCCCGACGAGGAAGTCATGGATCTGGTCGGGGGTGAATTCCGCCAGCCGGACGATGAACTGGCCGAACGTCCGTTCGACCTTTTCCCCGGTCTTCTTCAACACCTCGCCATCGGTGAGGAAGAACTCGGCCCGACTCGTTACGACGATCTTCGCCTGATTGTCGAGGGCGGCCAGCAGGGTGTCGAGGTGCGCGACCGCGCGTTTGTAGGTGACGCGGGCGGCGAGTTCGTCGAAACCATCGAAGATCAGTATCAGTCGGCCGTGACCGAGCATGTAGCGGAAGGCGTCGAGGTCTGGCCGGCGGACCTGGGAGTCCACCAGGTGCTGGGCGACGAGCCGGTCGAGTTCAAGTGACTTCTCCAGCTGCCGCAGCTCGATCAGCATCGGGTCCACATGGGGTAGGTGGCGGGGTAACTCCAGGGCGAGCTGGTGTGTCAGGAAGGTCTTGCCGTGGCCGGAGTCGCCGAGCACGAGGATGAACCGGGCCTCGTCGGTGGTCAGCCACTCGACGATCTGTTGGAGGGCGGGGTCGGGCACGGTGCCAGTTCCCGTGCCCGTCGCGGTGCCGGTAGTGCGGTGGACCCGTCGGATGCGCTGCGGCACATACAGCTCGGGTGGGTAGTCGCGGTCGGTGCGTAGCCGGGCCGTCTGCCGCGTGACGTAGCCGCGCAGGTCCAGCACACCCTGGTATTCGGGCATGCTCAGCAGCCGGACACCGCACCGCTCGGCGTGGTCGACCAGCTCCGGCGCGGCCTGCGTCCCGCCGGTGTAGACGAGGTCGGCGAACAGGCCGGGGAAGGCGGCCAGGTACGGCGCCCGGACCGTCGTGGCGAACTCGTCGACCGCCGCCGCGTCCAGTTTGCTGTTCGCGAGTTCGCCGTCGATCAGGCCGACGACCCGCTGCTCGACGACACGGCCCTCAGCCCGCCGCACGCGCAGGTGCGCCGCCCGCCCGCCGGACGCCTCGACCCGCTCGACCGTCGCGTGCGGGTGGTGCAGGCGGGCCACCGTGGCGATCTCGTCCAGGGTGTCGGGTGGACGCCGCGGTGGTCCGGACAATCCGTGGGAAAGCTCGTCGTCGTACGGGTTCTGGTCGGACCATTCGCGGCCGTGCCGGCCGGATCGGTGCCGGCCTTGCTCACCCGCCATGTCGTCCGGCCCAGGTGAGGGCGGGGTCGGGGATGGGAAGGCCGCGTGCACCGATCGGAACGCGCACGGTGTGCGTACCGACCAGGAGTCACCGGCCGGGTCGATGCGCAGGTCCCCGGTCCAGCGTTTCTGGTCGGGTTCGTAGCGGCGGGCATAGCGGGTGAACCCGTCCCCGGTGATGCGGAGCAGTTGGTACTGGTTGGGTACCTCGGATGGGCGGGCGTGGGCGTCGACCGCCGCGCTGCCCGTGGATGTGACCGGCAAGGTGGACTGCGACAGCCAGCTTGTCCGGCCGTTGTGGGTGTGGCCGTGCAGTAGCAGGTTCAGGTGCGGGCCGAGGATCCGGTCGAGGTCGTCGGCGTCGCGCAGGTTCTCCTCATCGGAGGTGGCGCCCCGGATGGGGTTGTGGTGTACCGCGCCGATCCGCAGCCAGCCGTCCCGTTCGTAGCGGCGCAGCGTGTCGGCGACGGCCCGGATCTGGTGTTCCCCGAGCCAGCCATAGTGCTCTTCGTGCGTTTCGGCCATTGTCGAGTTCAACCCGGCCACGACGACTTTGCGGTCGGGGATCTCGATCAGCGACCATTCCGCGCCGACAGCGAAGCCGATTGCGGCGTCGGTGCCGTAGAACCGCCGGAGCAGCGCGTCGAAGCATTCCCATTTCGGCCAGTACGGCGGCTGGGGTTTCCGCTTGAATGCCTGCTCACGCAGGAAGTAGGACTGGCAGAGCAGCCGGTTGACGTCGTGGTTGCCGGGAATGAGCACGAACCGGTTCCGGTCGAGTTCCAGGCTTTCCGCCAGCGCGACGAGGAAGTCGTACACCTGGTCGAATTCGCCATCGTCGCCGGTTTCGGCCAGGTCGCCGGTGAGTACGACGAGGTCCGGTCGCAGGCCCTCGGTGTCGGCGCGGCCTCGTAGGTCGTCGTGCAGTCGTCCGAACAGGGACGAGTGGGCGCGGTCGGCCTCGGTGAGTCCGGCCCGGCCGAACACGTGGTGCGCCCCGAACTGGGTGTCGGAGATGTGCAGCACCGTGACGACCGGCTCCGTGGGCTCGTCCGGCCTGCCCGCGGCCGTCCTGCCCGCGGCCGTCCTGACCGCGTCTGTCCTGACCGCGTCTGTCCTGATCGTGGCGGCCTGACCGGGGACCACCGGTTGGTCATCCGACCCCGGGAATGCGGGTCGTGCGGCCGCGCCGGGGAACGGCGGGGCGACGGCGGGCTTCGCCCGACCCCTGACGGAGCCGGTGATCCCCGCGAGCAGCGTGTCGGCGGCGGCCGTCTCGTCGCGGCCGACCAGATCGATGGAGGTGATCGAGCGCAGCAGCCCGCCAGGCTGGCACTGCGCGATGACCACCGGCACGATCCGGCGCTGGAGCCCCTCGGGGTCGTCTGGCCAGATCGCGAGCCACTCGGCGTTGCCGTACCGGGATTCGGTCAGGTAGGTGGGGGACAGGACGGGCACCACCCGGGCCGAGGTCTGCAGCGTGCGGTCCATGCTGGCCGCCCAGTTCGTGCCCGGGACGAGGTCCCACGCCTGCACGAACACCCGCGCGGACCGGTCGCCGAACCGCACCCGTGCCTCAAGCTGCCACGCGATCCACGCCGCCCAGGGCGCGTCCACGCCGGTGTAGCTGACGAAGAAGTCGTAGCGACCGCCGTCATCGGACGCCGGTGTGTCGGTTACCCCGCCCCCGTCAACCATGGGTAAAGAATGTCACGATACGCGCCCGTTATGGATTTGATCATTCACGTAGTGGCGTCGTGACCTACGTCAGCCGGTATTCCCGATCGCCGAAATCCGCGACGACACGGAGCTTCCCACCGAGGGCGTGCACGTACGCTCGCAACGTCGACAGCGTGACAGTGTCAAGATCGCCCCGCTCGATCGCCGACACCCGGGGCTGCTTAACCCCCATAACCGCAGCGACGTCCTCCTGGGTCCGGTCCTGTTCGGCGCGCACCTGAGCAAGGTGCCACGCACGGATGTGGTCAGCAGTGGCCTCGCGGGCATGATCCATGTCGTCGTCGGTGAGCTCGAGCTCGGCCAACAGCTCTCCGACATCCTCGTATGCGTGCCACCCTGCGGCGGTCTTCTCAGTCATCTCACTCAGCCCCATCACTCAGCCCCATCACTCAGCCCCATCACTCAGCGCCGCTAGATGCTCGGCGTAGCGCGCTTGCGCGAGCGGGATCGCAACGTCGTACCAGCGTTGCCAGTTGCCGGACTTGTCGCCGGCGACTAACAGGACCATCTGCCTGGCGGGATCGAACACGAACAAAACCCGGACCTCGGTCTCGCCGGCACTGGCGGGCCGCAACTCCTTCAGGTTGTGTACCTGGCTGCCCTTGACCCGGTCAACAAGTGGACGCCCCTCGTCCGGACCACGGCCGTTGATCACGTGTTGGATGGCCTGCCCGATGAGCGCCGCCGTCTCACGGTCGCCCTTGCGGATCTCATGCAACCAGTCCCGCACCTCGGGATGTATCACCAACAGCCACCTGGCCATGGAGCCAATATAACAAAAACGTTATGACCTTGCCGCCGCGCCGGCTACGCCGGCTGCACCCGCCGGTGGGTATCGCAGGGTGACCCTGCGGTAGGAGACGACCGGATCAGATCCGAGGGATGATCGGCGCGAGTTTGTCGTACGGTACGCTTTTCGGCCGAAAAAGCGTACCTGGCAACAAACTCGCGCCGATCTTTATCGATGTCCGGTTGGAGCGCCCGGCAACAGGGACGCGGCGTCACGGGGATCAGTAGGCGGGGCTGACGGATTCGATGTTGGCGACGGCGAAATCACGTTGGGCGTTGCGCAGGTGGCACCAGGAGTCGAGCCACTTGCCGTAAAGATGTTGTGGCTGGATCTGGCGAACCGTCCGGGTGCCGTTGTTGTCCCGGTAGGTGATGACGATGTCGCTGTTGTGGTCCACGGCGTCGGCCAGCAGTCCCAGTTCCGCCTCGTTCAGACGGGTGTTCAGCCGCGCCAGCAGTTTGACGGCGCCCGAGCCCAGGATCGTGTCGTCGTCGGGGTGCGCGGCCAGCCGGCGGGCGAGATCAACCGGGGAGACCCGTGGTGGCCTGCGGGCGGGGCCGTTGAAGCGGGGGGAGCCCTCGTGTTCCTGTCGGCGCGGCACGATCATCGTGCCGGCGGCGTCCTCGGCGATCGGGTAGAAGCCGACCTCGCGCAGCCGGGTCAGGACCTCCTCAAGCTTCAGGGGGCTTGCCAGGACGGTGGGTGCCAATTGGCTGAGCTGCAGTTTGGCGAGCGACCGGGTGTGCAGGATCTCGGCGGTCGTCGCCTCGTCAGCGACGACGCAGCAGCGCATGCCGCGCACGCGCACATGGCCGTGCCGGCGTGCGATATCGGTGATGAGGTACTCCAACGGCTGCGGCACGGCATGAGCCGACATGGTGCGCAGCTCCGCGAGAAGGTCGTCCGCGGCCCACCCGGCGTCCAGGGCGGCCCGCACGCTCGACGACGTGAAACGCCACGTCCCGGCGGCACCGCGAGACTCCGCGACGGCGGCGTCGCGCAACAGCTGGGCCGCGCCCGCACTTGGCTGGCCGGCCACCATGGCGGTCAGATCCGACTGAATGATCACGCTGAACGTGGCTTCGGGTAGCAGCCCGCTACACCGTCGTGCCAGTTCCTCGACGGCATCGGCCGGCGCCGCCTCGTCGACCTCGTTGACGGCCAGCAGGTGTTCCCCGAGTTCGGACAGCACGTCGACGGCGACTACCCCGAGCAGTTCCGCCTCCCGCACCGCCGCGGCGATCTTGTCGTCGCGTCGGACGGGGTCATAGCCGTGCAGCGGGCAGAACCAGTCGATCTCCCGGCCGGTCGCGCGAACCGAGGCACCCAGGCCAGCCGAACCGGCCGCGCCCACCATCGTCCGCCGCAGCCAGCCCGCCCCTGACATCAGAGGCAGCGGCGGCGGGACCTCCTTGTCACCTTCGATCTCCCGGCTGGACGGCGCGTGCTCGAGGGCGAACCACGCCGTTGCGAGCACGGCCCATCGCCGGCCCGGCTCGGCGGCGCGCCAATCCTGGTAGTCCGATGTCGGCGCATACCCGCCGTCGACCAGGCCCAGCAGACCGGCGGCGTACGCGAGATCGATCCACAGCAGGAGGTCGCCCTCGGGCATGGACAGTCGTTTCGCGAGCCGCGACCGTTCCCGAGGCCCCACTCCACCCTTTTTCAGGGCCACCACAGGTGTGGCGCGGGCCTCGTCGAGAAGAGCCGTCACCCGCCCCACCGCACCTTCGGCGGCGGCCTGGGCGCCGGAACGCACCATCGTCGCGTCGACGTCCGGGCGGGCAATCATCGGCCGGCCGGTCAGGGCCAGGTCGGTTTCGGCCCGCCAGGCGGCGACCGCGACTTCCCGAGGCAGCTCGGGCTGGCGGTTGCTGACCAGCACCAGACCCGCGGCGATCAGGGCTTCGGTCTGACTGATCGAAGTGGGCGACCCGTACTCGATGCGCCACGAGTAGTCGCCGGTCAGGCCGCGCCGGAGCTCCTTGAGCCGACCCTGCGTCTTGTCCGGAAGCCCAGAAATGATCGTAATGAGCCGGTCGGTTTCCGACA
The DNA here is from genome assembly GCF_963555885.1 of Protofrankia sp. Cr2. Taxonomy (NCBI): domain Bacteria; kingdom Bacillati; phylum Actinomycetota; class Actinomycetes; order Frankiales; family Frankiaceae; genus Protofrankia; species Protofrankia sp. Cr2. The sequence goes on along the minus strand of NZ_CAUVXG010000088.1, from coordinate 5,466 downwards.
TCAGTTCGGACAGTCGCGTACCCAGCTCAGATTTGCCCAGGCTGCCGGGGTCGGCCCCGAGGGCTGTGATCGCGGTGCGCAGATCCGCCACGAGGACCGAACGGGCCATCGTCTCCACCGGGCGGGCGGCGCCGATGTCCGCCGACCAGTGCGTGAGAAGCCGTTCCGGCAGCCGCAACGCACCGGAGTCACGCCAGGCCAGGCCGCGGACGCACAGCTCGGCACCACCGTCGCTGACGGCATCCTGCGAAGCACCCAGCCAGGCCGCCAGCGCGGGCACGGTCGCCGACCCGCCCAGCACGGCGAGGCCCTGCCCGACACGCACCGTGTCCCGGTTCAGCGTCCGCATTGCCGCGACGAGCGAATCCGTGCCATCCAGCCGGTAAACCAGCTGGAGGAAACCTCGCGGAACCGGCTCGATCAGGACATCCGGGCGCGCCTCCAGCAGTGTGATCAGCGACGCCTCGTCCAAGGTTGACAAGTAGTCGGCGAACGATTGGAAACTCACCTGCTCCATTGTGCCGGCCAGGCTACGTGCGGACGCCACCGGCATACCCCCGGCCCGACCGGCAGGCTGTCGGTGTCATATCGAGTCTGGGACCGGCTGCAGCAGGACGATCTGGCGCAGCACTATCTGGAGCAGGAGGTGCAGCGGCGATGGCTCTACACGGCCAGGCGAGCGGCGAGCGGGCACAGGAGATGGTCGGCATCCGGCCGCAGTTCATCCGCCCGGGTGAGGAGGACGTGGTTCCGCGGTTCCGGATGCCGCAGGAGCCGATCGCCCCGGAGACGGCATACCAGATCGTGCACGACGAGCTGATGCTCGACGGCAACGCGCGGCTGAACCTGGCCACGTTCGTGACCACCTGGATGGATCCGCACGCAGACCGGCTCATGGCCGAGTGCGCCCCCAAGAACATGATTGACAAGGACGAATACCCGCAGACCGCCGAACTGGAGGCGCGCTGCGTGAACATGCTCGCCGACCTGTGGCACGTGCCCGACGCCGAGAACGCGGTCGGTTGCTCGACGACCGGCTCCTCCGAGGCGTGCATGCTCGCCGGCCTCGCGCTGACCCGGCGCTGGCGGACCCGGCGTCGATCGGCCGGCATGCCCGCCGATCATCCCAACATCGTCATGGGTGCCAACGTGCAGGTCTGCTGGGAGAAGTTCGCCCGCTACTGGGATGTCGAGCCGCGGCTGGTACCACTCGCGCCGGGGCGCACCCACCTGACCGCGGACGAGGCGGTCGCGCGGTGCGACGAGAACACCGTCGGGGTGGTGGCGATTCTCGGGTCGACGTTCGACGGCAGCTACGAACCGGTGGCCGAGATCGCGGCTGCCCTCGACCGCCTCGCGGCGTCGGGTGGCCCGGATGTGCCGGTGCACGTCGACGCCGCCTCCGGCGGGTTTGTGGCGCCCTTCTGCGATCCGGATCTGGTCTGGGATTTTCAGCTGGATCGGGTGGCGTCCATCAACGCCTCCGGCCACAAGTTCGGGCTGGTCTATCCGGGGGTGGGCTGGCTGCTGTGGCGCGACAAGGCGGCGCTGCCGTCCGAGCTGGTTTTTGAGGTGGACTATCTGGGCGGCAGCATGCCGACATTCGCGCTGAACTTCTCCCGGCCGGGTGCCCAGGTGGTCGCGCAGTACTACACACTTCTGCAGCTGGGTCGGGAGGGGTATCGGCGGGTGACGCAGACCTGCCGGGACAATGCCCGCTGGCTGGCTGATGAGGTGGCGAAACTGGGGCCGTTTGAACTGGTTTCGGATGGCAGCGGTATCCCGGCGTTCGCATTCGCGCTGCGGGATGAGGTCACCGAATACAGCGTCTTCGACGTCTCCGAACTGCTCCGCACCCGTGGCTGGTTGGTACCGGCATACCGGTTCCCGCCGGCGCTCGAGCAGCTGGCGGTGCTCAGAATAGTCGTGCGCAACGGCTTCAGCCGGGATCTGGCCGGATTGCTGGTCGCGGATCTGCGCCGGGTGGTGAACCGGTTGTCCGATCCGCATCGGCGCCCCTGGCCGCAGGAGGATGACGGCGTCACCTCGTTCCATCACTGATCGCGCTGCGTTCGGGTTCCCACCGCCGTTCGGGTTCCCACCGCTTGACGGGTGCCCGCCGCTGTTCGGGCTGATCCGTCCGCGCACCGTCGTCCAGCTGTCCGTGTGCGTGTCGCCCGTTGGTTGCCCGCCCGACTGCATCTGTGCATCTGTGCTGGTGAGACTTGCCCGCGGCGCGTCGGGGGACGCGCCGTGGAGGAGGAACGGATGAACCGTCTGGGAATAGCCGCAGTCGCGGCGGGTGCCGTGGCGCTGTCTGTCATGGGTGCCGGGGCCGCGTCCGCCCATTCGCCTGACCAGGGCAGCGCGCTCGCGGCGCAGGACGACGCGTACTGGGTCAAGGCGGGTGGAGTTCTCACCGTGCGCGGTGACGGGGTACTCGACAACGACACCGGCTGGCCTGCGACTCTGGTCAGGCACACCCAACCCGCCCACGGCACGCTCAGCCTGAACCAGGACGGGTCGTTCCGTTACACCCCGGCGGCCGGCTTCATGGGCACGGACACGTTCACCTACTCGGTGAGCAACGCGGTGTCACTTTATACCACGCACGTGCCGCCGATCGCCACGATCGGCGGTGTACCGATCACCGGTGGTGGCTTCGGCTCGTCGCTGTATCCGGTGCCCGGATCACCGGGCGAGTACTACGGCGTGACCGACCGCGGCCCGAACGTCGACGGCCCGAACGGGGTGAAGGTCGAGGCGCTGCCGGACTTCGACCCGGCGATCGGCCGGTTCCGTCTCGTCGACGGCAAGGCCGTCCTGCAACGGGTGATCCCGCTGCGCGCGGCGGACGGCTCGCCGTACTCGGGCCGGGTCAACAGCCAGGCGAACACCGGCGAGAGCATCGTCGACCTCAACGGCAGCCCGCTCCCGGCCGACCCGAACGGTTACGACTCCGAGGGCCTGGTTGCCCTGGCTGACGGCACGTTCTGGGTATCAGACGAGTACGGTCCGTTCATCACCCACTTCGGTCGCGACGGTCGCGCGATCGAGCGGCTCTCACCGTTCGACGGGTCGCTGCCGGCGGAGCTCGCCAAGCGGGTGCCGAACAAGGGGATGGAAGGGCTGACGGTCACCCCCGACGGGCAGACCCTGGTCGGAGCCATGCAGCAGGCGTTGGCGCAGCCCGACCTCACCGCTAAGCCTGCGAGTGTCACCACCCTGCGGATCGTCACGTACGGCCTGCGTACGCACGTCACGCACGAATACCTCTACCTTCTCGACGACCCGAAGGTGAACAGCGGCGCGGTCAGCGAGATCACGGCGCTGAGCGACACGACGTTCCTCGTGGACGAGCGTGACGGGCACACCGAGCCGGGTGCCTACAAGAAGCTGTTCCGCATCGACCTGGCCGGCGCCACCGATGTCGGACCGGCCGCGACGCTGCCCGGCGTGGTCTATGACGCGGCAAAGGGCGGCCTGCTCGTCGGCCCCAACCAGCGCACGATCGAGGCATACGTCGGGACGGCGACGACGGTGAACGCGACCGCCGCGCTGGCCGCCGTCGGCATCACCCCCGCCGCCAAGAGCCTCAGCGTCGACCTGGGTGGTCTGCTGACCGGCCTCGACCCGGCCGGCGGGTTCTTCGGGCATGACAAGCTCGAAGGGGTTGCGGTCGCCGACGGCGGGCGCACGATCATCATCAGCAACGACAGCGATTTCGGTATCGACGGCGTCACGAACAGCATCCCGCCGTTCCAGCTCCACACGAAGGTGCTGCCGAACGGGACGCAGGACGATGGCGAGTTCCTCGTGATCGACACCACTCGCCTGCCGGCGGCGGTCAGCACCGCTACGGTCACGGTGACGGTCGGTCCGGGTAGCCACCGTCACTGACGGCCGCTGACATGCGTTCGAAGCCGGCCCCGCGCGAATCTTGCGGGGCCGGCCTCGATCCGTTTTACGGCGGTTGTCAAAGGGCGGTGGTCAGATGGCGGTTAGCCGACGGTCGTTATCTGACGGTCGCTATCCGCGCGCCGACACCGGTGAGGTACAGCGGGCTGTCGGTGAAGTCCTCGCGGTCCTCCTCGCCGACGTAGAGGTCGATGTGTTTGTTGCCGCCGAGGCCCGGGGTGAACTCGTCGTGGATCGTCCACGTCGCCGCACGCAGCCGGCCGCAGGCGCCCGTGTCGATCGCCGAGTGGTCCTCCTCGGTGCCGCACGCGACAACGGTGAACCTGGCGCCCTGGGCCAGGACGCCTGAGTCGGCCGCGGCGCTGATGAACGGCTGCAGGCGCTGGCCCGTGGTGTCGGCGGGGACCGTGTCGAGCCAGTAGCCGGTGTCATACGACCAGTTCAGGTAGCTTCCAGCGTGGTCACCGTTGGTGATCCGGCCGGTGCCTTCGTCGTGCACGGCCTTGACGAAGTCCTTGGGATAGGTGCCGAGCGCGTCGTGGCCGTGTTCGCAGTCCTGGCGCGGACAGCCCGTCACTTGCTGAGGTTGGCCGTGGTGGAAGCTCTCCACTGCTGTGTAGTAAACGGTGATCGTCCAGCCGTCACTGGCCTGGCCAGCGGGTGCGGTGGTAGGGACGGGAGCGCCGGTGCTGTGGGCGGTCGCCGGTGGTGGAACCGCGCCGTGACTGGGGGTGCCGGTGGCAGGGGCGGTTGCCGGCGGCGGCACCACGGTGGGGACGATGGTGATGGTGTGCTGGACGGTGGGTTGCGGTTGGGCCGGGCCATGGATGTCAGACGAGTTCAGTTGGCAGCCGGCCGCAGCCAGGCACAGTAGGACGGCGATGCCCAGCGGCCCGGCCCGGCCCGTGGGCATCCGACCGCCGAAAATACGAAGTCTCAACATATTGCGTAGTATTACTGTCCTCGGCGGTCCAGTCACCCCCCGTTGGGGACAAGACACGCGAGGGCCCACACAGCACGCGACCCGGCCGATGGAGTGGTCGGCTGAGTTGCGCGTCCACGGTGGTGCGCAGCCAGCGCGTATCCGGGGGCGTGCCCAGCGGGCGGGTGCGGAACTTCGCCTGGATGACGACTTAGAGCGACCGGCAATAGGGGACGCGGCGTCGCGGGGCCGGGGCACGCACCTCGCCTCGTTGTCGTCGGTCGACACCCGACACCTCCGGTGCCTCCCTCCGCCGCCTCGCGATGCACGCACCCCAGCCCTGCTCCTTGATCCACTCCACTATTGCCGGGCGCTCATAGCCGTTCCAGCCGGCGGTGTGGTCGTCGGGTGCCCAGCGGACCCGGCCGCTGTAGGTGGCTTCGCGGCCGCCGTCGGGGCCGTCGCCGAAGACGCCGACACTCGGCCCGAACACCTTCAGCGCCAGCGCCTGGGTCAGGTGCTCGAACTCGCGGCTGCCGAGCCGGGTCAGGTCGTAGTCCACGTCCTGCATCCTGCATCCTGCCGGGACGGGATCACCGGCAGGATGCAGGATGCAGGACGTGGAC
>NZ_CAUVXG010000087.1:0-14459 GCF_963555885.1 Protofrankia sp. Cr2 | reverse complement strand
GCGCCGCATCGCCTGGCCCTGCAACGCCCTGGCCGCGGCGAGGTCGCCCAGGTGCCGCTCCAACCGGGCCTGCATGCTCAGCGTGAACACCGCATCCAGCGCCAACCCGCTGGCCTCGCTGCTGGCACGCGCCGCCTCGACATGCGTCCGGGCGTCGGCCAGGTTGCCGCGGCGGATCGCCAGGTCGGCCAGCCGCACCTGCAGCAGCGACTCGTCCTCGCGCGAGCCCAGCTCACGCATCAGCGCCAGCGCTTCCTCGTATGCCGCCGCGGCCGCGTCGAGTTCGCCGTCGAGCGTGTGCAGCATCGCCATCGTCCGCAGCGTGGTGGCAATGCCCCAGCGCTCGCCGAGGACACGGAACTGCGCCAGCGCGGTGACCGCGTCGGCGCGCATGCGCCCGACGTCGCCGTCGTTCTCGGCAAGGCCGGCTCTGAACATCAGCACGGCCGCCGACAGCCAGGGATCGCCGCTCGCCGCCGCCTCGCCGATATAGCGCTCTGTCAGTACGGTCTCGCCGGTGAACATCGCGATCGCCACCTTCAGCAGGCCGAGCAGCGGCTGCTCGCGGAGGTCGACAGACGCGAGCCGCTGCGCGATCTCGCCGAGGCGCGCCAGGTTGGTCTCCACCTCGGCCGGGGATGACGAGGCAGCCGTCGCGGCTGAGTTCACTGCGTGCAGCGCCTCGCCGATCACGCGCTGGTCGGGCTCCTGACCTCCGGGCACGGCAAGCGCCTCGCCCACCCAGACCGCGACGTCGGCATGGTTGCCGAGCAGCATCGCCAGACCGCCGAACCCGACCGCAAGGCGCAACGCCGTGTCGGCGTCCCCCTGCTCGCAGCAGTACCGCAGCCCGCCGAGGATGTTGTCGCGTTCGGCGGCCAGCAGCTCCAGCCATTCGAGCTGGTCGGCCCGGGTCAGATGCGGCTGTGCCGCATGCAGCAGATCGTCGAAATAGGCGGCGTGGCGTTCGCGTAGCCGCGCCAGCTCGCCGCGCTCGGCGAGACGCTCGAGACCGTACTCGCGGATCGTCTCCAGCATCCGCTGGCGGGTGCCACCCGCGGCCGGCTGGAGCAGTGACTTGTCGATGAGCGAGGCCACCAGGTCACCGACGTCGTCTGCGTGCACCCCGTCGCCCGAGCAGACCGCGGCCGCGCTGCCCACGGTCGTGCCCGCCGGGAACACCGCGAGCCGCTCCACGAGCAGCCGTTCCGGTCCCGAGAGCAGGTCCCAGCTCCACTCCACCACGGCTCGCAGGGTGCGGTGCCGGGGCAGGGCGGTGCGGCTGCCGCCGGTGAGCAGCCGAAACCGGTCGGACAGCCGCGCGGCGATCTCGGTCAGCGGCAGGGTGCGCAGCCGCGCCGCGGCCAGCTCGATCGCCAGCGGCAGGCCGTCCAACCGGCGCACGATCTCGACCACGGTCGGGACCGACGCCTCGTCGACGGCGAAATCGGGGCGGACGGCGGCTGCCCGGTCGGCGAACAGGCGGGCTGCGGGGAACCCGAGCACGTCGGCGACTGCCACGTCCGGGGCGGGCTGGGCCAGGGGCGGCACCGCGAGCAGCACCTCGCCGACGATGCCCAGCGGCTCGCGGCTGGTGGTCAGGACCCGCAGCAGCGGACACCGGGCGAGCAGCAGGTCGGCCAGGCGCGCGACAGCGTCGAGAAGATGCTCGCAGTTGTCCAGCACGATGACGGCCGCTCTGTCGGCGAGTCCCTCGATCAGCCGGCCGACCGCGTCGCGACCGACCCGTTTGGTGGTCTGGTCCAGCAGGTTCGCCTCGCGCAGACCGAGCGCGCCCAGGACGGTCTGCGCCACGTCGGCCGCTTCGGTGACGGAGGCCAGCTCGACGAACCACACCCCGTCGGGAACGTCGTCCACGACAGCGGCCAACGCTTCGCTGGCAAGGCGGGTCTTACCGGCGCCGCCCGGCCCGACGAGTGTGACCAGCCGGCTCGCCTCGAGCGCCGTCGCGATGCGCGCCACCTCGTCGTCACGGCCGACGAAGCTCGTCAGCTGCGCGCGCAGGTTCGTGCGCCGGCGCCCCTTCGTGGACCCCGCCCCGATCCGCTCACCCCGCAGGACCGCCAGCTGCACCGCCCGCAGCTCGGCGGACGGGTCGACGCCCAGCTCGTCGGCCAGCCGGACCCGAAGCTGGTCGTAGCTGCGCAGCGCGTCGGCTTGGCGGCCGGTGGCGGCCAGCGCGGCCATCAGCTGACCGACCAGCCGTTCGTGCAGCGGGTGCTCGGCGGCCAACGACTCGAGCTCACCGACGATCTCCAGCGCGCGGCCCGCCGCCAGGTCGACCTGCACGCGGTCGAGAACGGCGCTCAGATGCGCCTCGCGCAGTCGGGTCGCATGCGCCGCAACCGCCGCGACGGCCGGGCCGCCGTCGGCCTCGGCGAGCGCGGGCCCGCGCCACAGCGCGAGAGCGGCGCGCAGCGTGGTGGCCGCGCGGTGCGGGTCGCCGGCGCGCAGGGCGCCGGCACCGGCGGCGGCGAGCAGGGTGAAACGGTGGACGTCGACGTCGTCGGGATCGACGGCCAGGCAGTACCCGGCGGCCGACCGGGTGACCAGTGCCCCGTCGCCGAGGCAACGACGTAGCCGTGACACGAGGGTCTGCAGGGCGTTGGCCGTCTCGGCCGGCGGCTGATCCGCCCAGACCGCGTCCACGAGCGCGGCGACACCGACCGGACGGCCGGCATCCAGCGCTAGGCGGACCAGCAGGGCTCGCAGCCGTGCGCCCTGGATGTCGATCTCCCGACCGTCATCGCCGCGTACCTCGAGTGGACCGAGGATCCCCACCTGCACCAGACCACTCTCGCACGGCCGCGGAACGCGAAAGGCCATCGTGGCAGCGGGATCTGGTCGACTTGCCCGACGGGATGCGGTGCGTTCGCCGCAGTACCGCGACCAGTACCGCGACCAGTACCGCGACCAGTACCCCGGCGTATGGTCGGGGCGGCCGGGCGCAAGCCGGATCACCAGAGGAGGACGCTGACATGCGGGAGGTGGCGATCGCCGGGGATGGGATCCGCCTGGGCCAGTTCCTGAAGCTCGCGGATCTGGTGGATTCCGGCGGAGACGTCAAGCCACTGCTCGCGGCCGGTCTGGTCCAGGTCAACGGCGAGGTCGACGAGCGCCGCGGGCGCCAGCTGCGATGCGGTGACGTCGTCACCGTCGCCGGAGTCGAGGTCCGGGTCGCCTGAACCGCCGGCCGGGGGTGGATCACGAGCGTGCGCGCCCCAGCCCCGATCCCTCATCCACGCCGCTGTTGTCAGGCGCCGGCACGCCGGCCCGGCTGCTCTCAACGATGTGAATCTAATGCTTCTACAACAGCATCAGCTTCACATCCTTCGGCCCCGCTTATGATGCTCTCCACCGGATTCGGAATGGACCGGGACGGGCCGGGACGGCGTCCGGTTGACAGAGAAAGTGAGTGGGCACTACCTTTGTGGCATGGCCACGAGTGCGACGGGCAGCACCAGGACGCGGATGACCGCGGACGAGCGTCGCGCAAGCGTGCTGGCCGTAGCCGTGCAGGAGTTCGCCCGTGGCGGCCTGGCCGGCACATCCACCGAAGTGATCGCCAAACGCGCCGGCATCTCCCAGCCGTACCTGTTCCGCCTGTACCCCACCAAGAAGGATCTTTTCCTCACCGCCGTGCGGGACACCTTCGCCCGCACCGTGCGACGCTTCGAACAGGCGGCGGGCGAGCTCAGCGGGCAGCCGGCGCTCACGGCGATCGGCCTGTCCTACCAGGAACTCCTGCGCGACCGGACCTACCTGCTCATGCAGCTGCAGGCGTACGCCAGCTGCACCGACCCTGACATCCGGACGGCGACCCGCACCGGCTTCCGCGATCTGTGGCGCGCGGTGGAGCGGCTCTCGGGGGTGCCGTCCGAGGCGCTGCGTGGATTCTTCGCCCACGGGATGCTCATGAACGTCGCGGCCGCGATGGACCTGCCCTCCCTCAGCGAGGAGTGGGCACGGCTGGTCTGCCTGGCCGCTCCGTCGGCCGAGGACTGATTTTTTTTGCCCAGCAAAGAGAGTGACTACTCACTTCATCAAAAGTAAGTGAGTACTAACTAGAAAGAAGGTAAGTCGTGATCACCCAACGGACACGGATCGTCTGGACCTTCGTCGTGACCTCGCTAGCCGCGTTCATGGTTTCCCTGGACAACCTGGTGGTGACCTTCGCGCTCCCCCAGATCCGGGCCGACCTCGGCGCCGGGCTCGAGGGCCTGGAGTGGACGGTGAACGCCTACACGCTGCCGTTCGCCGTCATGCTGCTCATCGGCGCAGCCCTCGGCGACCGGCTGGGTCGCCGCCGTATCTTCGTCGCCGGCCTCACGATCTTCACTCTGGGTAGCGCAGCCGCCGCCCTCGCCCCATCCATCGGGATCCTCATCGCAGCGCGGGCCGTCCAGGGACTCGGGGCCGCGTTCATCCTGCCGCTGACCCTCACCATCCTGTCCGCGGCCGTCCCGGCCGAACGACGCGGCGCGGCCCTCGGCGTGTGGGGCGCGGTCTCCGGCCTCGCCGTCGCGGTCGGCCCACTCGTCGGCGGCGCGATCACCCAGGGTGCCGCCTGGCAGTGGATCTTCTGGGTGAACGTACCGGTCGGAATCATCGCCATCCCGATGGCACTGCGCCGCCTCGCCGAGACACACGGAGCGTCCACCCGTCTGGACCTGCCCGGCGTCGCGCTCGCCTCCACCGGGCTGTTCGGCCTCGCCCTCGGCCTGGTCCGCGGCGAAGGCCACGGCTGGACCAGCGCCGGGGTACTCGCGAGCCTGCTCCTCGGCGCGGTCGGCGTCGCCGCGTTCGTCGTCTGGGAACTGCGCGTCGCCGCCCGCGGCGGCCAGCCGATGCTACCCATGAGTCTGTTCCGCAGCCGCGGGTTCGCCGCGGCGAACGTCACCGCCCTGCTGTTCTCCGTCGGCATGTTCGGCTCGATCTTCCTGCTCGCTCAGGCCCTGCAGAGCGTCTTCGGCTACTCGCCCCTGGAGGCCGGACTACGCACCCTGCCATGGACGGCCATGCCACTACTCGTCGCGCCGCTGGCCGGCCCGCTCTCCGACCGCATCGGTGGACGTCCGCTCCTGGTCACCGGCCTGTTCCTCCAGGCCGCCGGCCTGGCCTGGATCGCGGCGAACATGACCACCACCATGACCTACGACGCGCTCATTCCGGCATTCACCCTCTCCGGCATCGGTATGGCGCTGTTCTTCGTCCCGATCGCGTCGGTCGCGCTGGGCTCCGTCCGGCCCGACCAGGAAGGTCTCGCCTCCGGCACCAACAACGCCATCCGCGAACTCGGTGGCGTCCTCGGCGTCGCCGTCCTCGCCTCCGTCTTCGCGAACCAGGGCGGATACGACAGCCCGCAGACATTCGTCGACGGCACCGTCCCCGCGCTGTGGGCCGGCGTGGCCGCCCTCACCGCCGGCGCCCTCGCCGGCCTGGCCATCCCCGGTCGCCGCGCCATCCCGGCAACCGCCATCCCGGCAACCGCCGACACAGCAATCAGCGAGCCGGCAACCGCCGGGACGACAACCACCGGGACGACCAGACCCGCCAGCGTCCCGACCCCCGCCTGACTCCTGACACCTGCCGCCCGATGCCTGCCGCCGCGCGGCCGCTCCGTGACCCCGAGCGACAGCGGCAGGATGGGTCCGTACGTGCAGCGAGCGCCCGGCTCGGCATGGAGGATCACGCACATGAACACGACGGCCCCGCGGCACTCGGTCAGCGTCGCCGCGACCATCGTCAACGGCCAGGGCCAGATCCTGGCCGTCCAACGTCGGGACAACGCCCACTGGGAGCCCCCAGGAGGCATCCTGGAACTGGGCGAAAGCATCGACCGCGGACTTCGACGGGAAGTCGAGGAAGAAACCGGCCTTCTCGTCGCAGCGGAGGCTCTCACCGGCGTCTACAAGAACATGAGACGTGCCGTCGTCGCACTGGTCTTCCGATGCCACGTCGTCGGTGGCACCATCCGTACCAGTGACGAGACCTCCCGACTGCGCTGGATGACCCCCGACGACGTGCGGAAAGACATGGCTGAGGCGTACGCGGTGCGTGTCCTCGATGCACTGGACGACGGGCCGCCGGCCATCCGCGCACACGACGGCCGAGTTCTCCTACCCCCCGGCGGATCCTGTCGCTGACGACTGGCACCGCTTCGCCGCGCTCGACACTCTCACCAACAACGAGACGCGACAGCAACTCTCGGGCGTCCAAGCCTTCGTTCTGACCGTGGGACCGCTCGCCGGCTCGTCCGGCGCGGTCCGGTTCAGCGTCGTGCCGTGGGAACCCGTCATCGACCTGCGCAATCAGATCATCGACGCCACCGCCGCCGTTCTCGAACCAACCGCGATCATCGCCACACCACGCGGCTTGCGGCCACACGTCGGCATCGCGTACTGCAACAGCCCGACCGACGCGCACCCGATCATCAAAACCCTGACCGCACTTCGAGAACTGCCCCGTACACGGGTGACGATCGACGCTGTCGCCCTGGTCGAGCTGCGTCGCAAAGATCGCACATACCGGTGGGAGACCGTCGCCCGGCTACCGCTGGCAGGTCTCCCCCTCGCCCCTCCGCTGCATTGAGGGCGCCGTTCCCCGGCGTCACCGGCGGTGCACGGCCCTGCGGGCTCGACCTTCGGCCGACCGTTGGATGTGTGGACGGTGGGGGGCGCGATTTCTCGTGAATCAGGACGACCCCTTGACGAGGATGGATCAGCAGGGTGATTCTAAATCGTCGCGGATTCCGGGGGGTGTTGGATGCGGCTGCTGTGGATCTCCGACAGTCCCACTACGCCGTCCGGGTTCGCCACCGTGACCCGTGAGGTCTGCCGCCGAATGCGGGATCGCGGGCACCGCGTCGAAATTCTCGGTTGGCAGACCCGTGGTGCCACCATGTGGTGGGAGGACATTCCCGTTCACCCGGTCCGGCATGACCAGTTCGGGGCCGACGTCCTGCTCGGTTATCTGATGCGGGTGCGGCCAGACTACATAGTCTGTCTAGCGGATGTCTGGTGGATGACTTTTCTGGCCGATCCGCAGGTTCAGGCCTTTCTTGACACCTCCGGTACCCGCTGGGTCCACTATTACCCGGTCGACGGTGCCGACCCCGAGGGGCGGCTGCCCAAGGGTTGGGCGGAACTGCTGAGGGTCGCCGACGTGCCGGTGGCGATGAGCCGCTGGGGTCAGGATGTCTCCCGGGCCAGCGGTGTGGACGCCGAATACATTCCGCACGGTGTCGACCTCTCGCTCTTCGAGCCGCCTGTCGACAAGACTGCGATCAAGAAGGCGCTGGGCTGCGAGGGTCGGTTCGTCGTGCTGTCCGATGCTCGCAACCAGCCCCGCAAGATGCTGCCCCGCACCCTCGACACCCTCCGCCTGCTCGCCTGCGACGATCGCTACGACGACGTCATGCTGCACCTGCACTGCGACCCTCGGGACCCTGCCGCGGACAGCGAGCTCTACTCGTACAGCGTCCTGCACGATCTTGAGCTGCTCGGACTGCTCGGACGCGTCCGCTTCACCGCCGGTTTCCAGATGCGGGCGGACGGGGGCGTGTCCATGCCCGAACTGGCCCGCCTCTACCAGGCGGCCGATGTACATCTGCTCAGCTCGTACGGCGAAGGTTTCGGCCTGCCCACGCTTCAGGCCGCAGCCGCGGGGGTCGTGCCGATTGCGGTGGCGGCCTCGGCGAGCCGGGAGCTGGTCGGGACGCACGGTATCGCGGTTCCGGTCGAGTCAACGATGCGGGACGAGTTCGGTATGGTTCGCACGTTGCTCAGCCCGGAGGCTGCGGCATCCGGCATCGCGGCCCTGCATGACGACCCGGCACTGCTCGCCGAACGATCTGCCCGCTCGCGTGAGTTCGCGCTGGCTTACGGCTGGGACGGCGTCACCGATGACTGGGAACGGTGTCTGCGGCAGGCGCCCGCCCGGCGGCGGGTCGTGCGCTCACGCAGCTACGCCTTCGTGTCTGGCAGCGTGCACGATCCGATGGCGCCCACGGCGGTGCGAACCGCGCTCGGACCCGCCATCGACGGACTGCCGGAAGGTACGAGCGTCGAGATTCGAGTAACAGAGCGACGTTACGGAGAGGCCGCCGGGCGAATACTCAGCAATGCCTTCGCCGATGGCGACGAGCTGTCGATCCCGGTCCGGCTGCCACCCGTGGTCACAGGAGCGCGGCGCGCCCACGTCGGCTGGCTGCTCGCAGGGCCGGGGAGTCTCGGTGAGCTCGGACCCTTGCAGACCGTCTTTCCCGGGACCCGGATCGCCGTGACGACGCCGGGCCTCGACATCACCACCTGCGAGCGTCTCCCGCTCGACGAGCTGGTGATCGCGCTTCCGGCGTACACCCTCGTCGTCGACCATGCGGGCGACGCCTGCGCCGGGCTGGATCTCGCCTGCGCCGTCATCGGTGTGCCTTACCACGGACAGAGCCCCTGGTGGCCGCCCGTGACCGGCCAGGTCGAACCCGATGACATCAGCGCCATCCGACGCCTGCTCACCGACCACGGCTTCTCCGCGTGGCGGCGCGACATCGCCCGTGCGGCCGCTGTGGACGCAGTGTCCGCCACCGTCGTCGAACGGTTCGAATCGCTCGCCGTACCCCACCGAGACCGAGCGGAGGTTGGTGCATGAGTTCGATGTACGAACGGTTCGGCGGGGTACCACCTGCCGGACAGTCGACCTCCGGGTCCGACGCGATCGAAATGTTCTTCATCCGACCCGCGGCCGGTCACGAGGACGCCGCTCTTGCGGCGATTGCCGAACACACGGCAAGCCTGGGCGGAGTTGTCCTGATGAGCACCGGCGGCGGTGGACTGGTCGTCGGACTACCGCCGGGGCGTAAGGAGGCGCTGGCTGCGCACAGCCTGGTCGGGTTCATCGGCGGGGTGAGCTTCGCCGAGGATGCCCCCGGCCTGCGGCTGCTTCGCCAACGCTTCGCGCTGAACGCGGCCCGCCAGCTCGCCGAGCAGGGCCGCACCGGCGTCACCGACCCGATCGGCCGGGGCGCCACCAACGCCGCCGGAGGATCGACCGAACTGCCGTGGAGCCAGCGTCTCGCTGACCCGCGAACCCTGCTCTCGTCCGCCGGGCGAGCGTCGTCTCAGCATCCGAAAGGAAGCACGACATGAGCGTCGGTCAGGATCTTCTTGACGTCCCATTCCCACAGATGGTGCAGAACCTTGCGTTCGCCATCGCGCGCGGTCAGCTGGCACTCGACCGTTCCTCGATTGAGACCACCCGCCAACTCGCCCTCGAGAAGGTAAAAATCATCGAGGAGATCCACGAGACGATCACACCGACGTTCGAGACGGTGAACCTCAGCATCGACGACGGCCAAGGTGGGGTCAAACAGACCAGCGTGGTGATCACCGGCGCAAAAATCGCGTCGAATTCGACGGAGCCAGTCGACTACACCCTGCTGCAAGCCGGACTGTTTCCAACGTTTTACCAGTTCACCGAGACCGTCATCGAGGTCAAAATGTCGATCTCGCAGAAAACCTCCAGCTCGAGTGAACTGGAGGCCGGCGCCTCGCTTTCGGTGCAGGGCGGCTTCGGGCCGGTGAGCGTGGCCTTCGCCGCGCACGTCAACTACAAGAGCTCCAACACCTACTCCTACTCGGCCGAGGGCTCCAGCCTGTTGCGCACCACGCTCAAGCCGGTGCCACCGCCGAGTCGGTTGACGCCACGGATCATCACCGTCAACACCCTGCCGATGCTGCAGAACCAGCCTCCGGTGGTCACAACCGTCTGACCGCCCGGTCGCTGCCGGCGCACCGACCGGGCGCCGTCGACCACACCGGTCGAACAAGAGTCGAACCAGCGAGTCGACGACAAGAAAGTCGACGACAAGAAAGGCACCGCAGATGGCCATTGGCCGCGACCTGCTCGACGTCCCGTTCGCCGAACTCGTGCGCAACCTCGCCGTCGCGATCGCCGACGGGCAGACGGCGCTGGACCGCAATTCCCTGGAAACCCTGAAGGCGCTTGCCGACGAGCAGGTCGACGTCCTCAGCGGCGTCACCGAGGTGATCGAGCGCACGACGACTCCGGTTACGGTCAGCGTTCCCGACGGAAACGGCGTCGCACAGGATCACACCGTTGAGGTCACCGGTGCCCGGGTACGCCCCTCCGGTGTCGAGCGGACCACGATGTCGATGCTGCAGGCGGGGCTCCTCCCCACGTTCTATCAATTCACCGAGGTATCGATCGAGGTGAAGATCGCAATCACGATCCACGAGGAGGGCAGCAGCTCGGGCGTGGGCCGTCCGGGCCCCGGCTTCCTCGGGTTGGGCGCTTCCCGCGCCTATGCGTCCAGCATCGACTACCGGACTCAGAACACCTACACCTATGACGCGACAGGCTCGAGCGTCCTACGAGCCACCCTGCGGCCGGTACCGCCACCCAGTCGCCTACAGCCTGCGATCACAACGATCAACACGTTCACGGACCCACCGTCCGTCACGACCGCCTGATCAGCTCTCACCCGTATCGGATCATGTGGAGGAGGGAGCCGTATGCCCGACCCGGCCGATCAAGTAGCCGAACTGCTTTCAGTGCCGTTGGAGCAACTGCTGACCGCGCTCGGCCGCGGAATCGGGGAGGCGCAGGCAGCCCTCGATCGCCACAGCATCGAGATCCAGCAACTGATTGACAGCGATCCGGTGCTGGGCCAGTACGGTCTGCAGGCGTCGTGGTACCAGATTCCCTCCACCGAGCTCGACCTGAAGATCGCCGTTGCGGTGGAGCAACCCGCGGCCCCGGCGCAGAACGTTGCGCTGCCCGCACCGGATCTGGGGCTGGGAAGGGCATTGCCGAGGCTGTGGGCGCAGCCGATCAACGCCCGATATGTCAACCAGTTCGCCTACGACGTTCAGGCCAGCAGCAGTGTTCGGCTCACCGTCGTGCCGGTGCCGCCGCCCGCGTCGGTGACGACCGCGCGTCCCACGCATGCGGCCGACGATGTGCTCGCCACCGTCCGCGACAGGTTAATCACTTTCGAGCAGACGGTCAGGGGGCGGGTGAGCGTGAACTTCAACCCGGCCTCCCGATCATGGTTCGTGCTGCAGACCGAGCAGGATGGCCTGACCACAGTGCTGTTGAAGTTGTTGCGGATCGACGACGAAACCCTGTCCATCATCCGTGAAGAGCCCGTGGATGCCTGAATCGATGCCCCCGACGCCGCAGGCTGATTCCGCCGAGCCGAACCACCCGACCACCGACGACCTGAAGCTTGAGCTCGCCAGAACCCAGGAACGGCTGGCCGCCGTCGAGCGCGAGCGCGACGCTCTCGCCACAAGGCTCCAGACGCTCGGCGACAAGGCCGATGAACTGCAGGCCAGGTACACCTCGCAGCAGGAGGCGCTCGGCCGACTGAGGCAGATAGAAACCGTGTCGGATGAGCTGCGCCACGAGCGTGACAACCTTCGCCAGGAACGCGACGGTCTGCGCACCGAACTCAACCAGGTGCACGCCGCTATCCCGGAGCAGGTTCGCACGCAGTTGAGCAGCCAGCTCGGGGAGGTTACGCAGGCACACGACGAGGAGGTCCAGGCTCTGCAAGCGGACCGCGAGAGGCTGCAGGGACGCGTCACTGAGCTGGAGCAAACGGTAAGCGCCTCGCAAGCCCCGGCGATTACCACCTCCGACCTCGCCGGTCACTTCGCCGAGGTCCTCAACGACCTCGGCAAGCGGCCACCCGCCGCCGGTGAGTCGTTCGCAGCCGCTCTGACCGGCTTGAAGGTGCAAGCCAAGGGACTGCTGCGGACGAACGAGCAGGGCGGTGTCGAGATTCTCACCGCCCAGGCCGGCTCCGCTCCGGCAGAACAGCTGTCGACCGTGCAGATGGAACTCAAGCTGCTTCCCTGGCTGCAGAACCCCGTGCCACCGAACGTCAGCTCGGCCGAGGAGTCGACGTGACCGAAGGCGTGCAGCAGTTGTCCGCCGAATTCATCCGCCAGGCCGTGTCGGCCGCAGTGATCGGGGAGATCGGGCGCAGCGCGTTGATCCCGCAGGCGCTGCAGGAGAACGTCTGGAGCGGCACCCGTCTGGAGGTGGTGCAGCTGCGCCGGGTGGTCGCCAACCAGGCAGAGCAGATCGCAGAGCTGCAGGCCCGTCTCGACCAGGCACAGCAGGAGGTCCATCGGCTCGAGACGCGCGAACTCGTCGTCGCTGTCGTGGACGCGCTGCGGCAGAGCGCGACAGGCTTTGACGGCTACGTGATCGACGACGCACATGTAGAGGTCAAAGCGGCGATGGAGTTCGACAACGGGCGCCTGACGATGACCGCCGACCCGGGCGGGTTGCTCGACACGAATAGTCTTTCGACCTTCGACGTGCATCTGCGGGCGCTGCCCCCGCCGCTCGGTGAACCCTCCCTGCCCCAGTCCTTGGCCGCGGTGGGGATGGCGGGCGAACAGCTCCAGGCGGCCCTCGACGGGCCCGGGCTGGAACCTGCCGCGCGCGCGGCTGCCCTGCGGGCGGTCGCCGACCTGCTGGCCATGCCGGGGGAACCCGGCCGATGGGCGCTGCTCGGGCCTGTGCTCGAAACCGTTGCCGCCGCCGATCCGCGGGTGGGCGACAGCGGGCGGTCTGCCGCTGCCGCCGCCGCGGGCGTAGCGGCGGGAATGAGCGCCCGCTCCCTGGACGACGCCGCACGGGCGCTACGTCTGCTCGCCGTGGACCTCGGACAGCTGCGTGCCTGAGCGATGGCGAACCTGGTCGAACAGGATGAGGCCCGCCTTCGGGAACGTCGCGAGCGTGAGCGGGACGAGCAGCGCCGGGAAGAGCGGCTCGAGGAGTTGCGGGAGCAGCGACGCGAGGAAGAGCGCGAACGTGAGCGCGACGAACAGAAGCGTCTCGACGCCCTGGAGCTGGCGAGGGCGGAGGCTGCGCAGGAACAACGGCGGATCACCCGTCAGGCTCTGACAGTCGCCCGGATGCGGTCCGATCGGCGCGCTGAACGGAGCCGTCGCGACGAGCAGGAGGGGCGTCTGCGCGCTTCCAGGCAGGCTGCTCTCGTTGCCCGCCGGGCGCTGATCGCAGCTCAACAGTCGGCTGACGAGCGCGCGCAGACCGGACGCGAACAGACCGGACGCGAGCAGCGGTCCACCGAGCGGGCGGACCTGCGTCGGGAGGAGGCCCGAAGCCAGGCGCGCGAGCAGGCTCGTCAGCAGGAGGCGCGCTCTCGGCGACAGGAGCAGGCGCGAGCGCGCCAGCGCGATCAGGCTCGCCTGGAGGAGGCGCGGGTACGTCGGCGCGACGCCGTCCGAGCCGACGAAAGCGGTGAGTCCCGCCGTCGGCAGATGAGCGCCAGCCGGCGTGAGCAGGTGCGCGCCGAGCGCAGGCAGGCCGCAGCGACCACGCCCCAGCGCTCGCGCTCGTCCGCTCCGACAACGCTGAGGGTCAACGGCCCCTTGTTGTTGAACGAGTCGGATCAGCCCTTTCGACTGCGTGCCGTCCACGTTCCTGGATTCGACCGCGCATTGCCGTCCCCGGATGGCGGCTTCACCTCGGCGGTGACCGACGAAGATCTTGACTTGTTGGCTCGCTGGGGCGCGACGGCGATCAGCGTTCCGGTCGCGTTGGACCGGGTCCTGGAGATCCCCGACGTCCCTGATCCTCGCATCCAGCTGCCTTTAGGGTTGTCCCTCGAGTCGGCGCCCGGCATTGACGTCGGCGAGCTGGGCCACGACTATCTCGACGCTCTTGACCAGACCGTTCAGGGTGCACAGGAGCGCGGGTTGTACACCGTGATCCAGTTGGCGGCGCTACGCACCGGCGGTGCTGATCGGCCGGTGCCTTTCGACGCGCTTCGTCAGTTCTGGCGGATGGTCGGCAGCCGGTGGGCCGACTCGCCGTCGGTTCTGTTCGACCTGCTCAGGGCGCCGCACAGAGTCGAACTCTTCGGCGCTCGCCAGGATGTGAACATGGTTGCGGCGCAGCAGCTGCGAACCCTGTTGCTGGCTCTCCTGGGCGAGCTGCGGGCGGTTCATCCCCTGGCGCTGGCGATCGCAGAGTACATCTCGGGCACCGTTGGCAGCAGTCCGCTCACGTACACCGATGGGTCCTTGGCCCCGGGCGTGCTCGTCGGCTACCGCTGCGGCAGTCAGCCGCAGGTGCCGTCAGAACTGCTGGGCCTGGCCAGGCGGGTCCCGGTTGTCGTCCTGGGCTGGGCCACCGATGAGAACCGGCCACCGAACGACGCTCCTGGCCGAAGGCTCGCCGCTGCCGGGCTGCACTGGGTCGCGGAGGGCTGGCCCGCGACGGGCACGCTCGCGACGGGCCGGGCACCGGTCGCCACGCCAGCGGGCCGGGTCGTGCAATCGGCTCTGGCGCAACCCGATGTCGAGGTCGCCACCTCAGCCACCGCCGGGCGTAGCGGTCCGGTTCGGCTGGCACTGCCGGGAACCGGGGATGGCGGGGGT
>NZ_CAUVXG010000086.1:0-14757 GCF_963555885.1 Protofrankia sp. Cr2 | reverse complement strand
GTGGGCAACCGATGACGCCGGACGCGCTCAGGAACAAGCGACGTTGGAAAGACCCGCAGCCGCGCCCACGACCTGATTGTCGCAGCCGACCACGTTCCCGATGTCCTTCTCGTGGATGTATATCCCGAAGCCCGCGGCGTTCACCACGAGCATGTTTTTCCGGATGATATTGCGACGCCCCCAGCCCTCTTTCACCACATGCTCCTGGATACCGTCCTTGATGGCCCCGCCAGGCTTACCGGTGTTCTTCTCGACGATCCACCCGTTGCCCTTGAGGTCAATCCAGGAGTCGCCTCCGCCATCGGTCATCCCGTCGCTGGACAACATGTTTCCCGAGATGACACCCCCGGTGGTGCCCTCTTTGATGTCGATATTCTCGGCGGTCGTCCCGGCGATGTCGTTGCCGATGATGAAGTTGCGATCGCTGGTGTCCGGACCACAATGCGAAATCTTGCACCAGTTACTGTCGGCGCTGCCGACGTAGATGCCCTCGCCGAACTTCTCCGACCGGCGTCCAGTGTCACGGACGGTGTTTCCGATCACCAGGTTGTCCGAACTGGAGTCACGCAGGTGGATGGCCTCATCCCCGATAGCGCTGACGCGCAACCCCGCAATGACGCTGTGCTGGGTGGCATCCGCCATCACGCCTTTCTTGCCGTTGCGGACGCTGAAACCGACCAGCCGGATGAAAGCCGCATGGTCGAGGTGCAGGATGTAATCGGTATCATTCCCGCCATCCAGCACCGCGTTACCCGATCCGCACAGCCAGATCGGCTGGGCTTCGGTGCCCGCCTTCGTGATGACGAATCCGCCGGCATACGTCCCGTCGGCCATCCGAATGACAGAACCCGGGCTCGCCGACGCCAGCGCGCTCGTGAGGTCGGCGCCGTCATGAACAGTCACAGCGCCCTGTGGGCATGTCACCTGCTGCGTCTGACCAGTAGCTGCGAGCCCGTCTGCCAGCGCCGTCGGCGCCGTCGGCGCCTTCGAGTCGATCGGCTTGGCATCATCACCATGACAGGAGGCGGTCACCGCTGCGATGGCGACGGCCGCGGTGGCCGTCACGAGCAGCAGGGACCGCCCCTGACGCATGGCGCCAGCCGTCACTGAGGGTCCCTGCGCCCATTGCGGTCGCGGCCTCGGCCATTGCTGTAGGACATCGTCGCCCGTGCCGGCCCGACCGCATCAAGCTTGATCACCGACACGCCCTCGTCGCTGACGATGGTCGTGGTGTCTTCATCGAGACCGTTCGGGAACACCTGAGAGTCAGGTGAGTAACCGTTCCACTGCGGGAACCGGTCACCTGACGGGGAGGCATCCGGCCGGATCGCCGGTTGGAGGTCGTCGCCGTAGCCGTTCCCGTAGCCGTTCCCGTTCCCATGGCCGTTCCCGTTCCCGTTCCCATGGCCGTTCCCGTAGCCATTCTCATGGCCGGTCAACGGATCGTCCTTGGGCTCTCGAAGCCGGTCGCGCTGAAACCTCACGTCCATGGTCGGGTTGTCGTCCTGGCTGAAATGAGGACGAGCCCGGTCGACTACCCGGCTGTTGAACGTCTCGGTCGGGGGGTCCAGCGGCGTCTGCCGCGCCGCCGGCACCAGCGGAGCGCCGGGACCCGCGGGACCGGTACCGGGGGCGAACCAGGGCTCGTCGGCGGGCCGGGGCTTGCTGCCCGGCCGGTGCTCCGCAGCCGCGATGTCCGCCGACGCCGCGGTGCGGTAGGTCGTCGTGCGAGGCCCGGCCTGCCCCGGAACCACCGGCATCCGTTCGGAATCCGCCGAAGCCTGGGACCGGACGGCCGCCTTGACCGGTTCCGGCGCGCCCTTCGCGGCGCCAGGCTTCGCGGCGGCTGCTTTCGCGACAACGGCTTTCGGGCCGGTGCCCGTGGTCATCCGCTGCACCAACAGGTCCGACTCGGGATAGGGATGCTCCGCCGCCCGCTTGCGCCAGCGCCGGCCGGTCCGCCAACCCAGGATCGGCAGCAAGGCCATGAATGTCCAGACGAACAGCGCGGGGTGTCGCTCGAAGATCGAATACCAGGGCCGCTCGACCCGCGGAATCCACTTGGACACATCGTTGCCGGTCAGCGCCGCGGCGGTGATTCCGGTGGCTTTGTTGATGTCCACGGCGCGCCAACCACGACCGGACAGGGTGTTGTTACCTATCGTGGTCCCGTCAGCCTGACCCCGAATCGTGATCGCGAACTCTGTCGACCCCGATATCGTGTTCCGACTGATGACGTTCGTCGGGGCGTCCTGGGTGATGATCCCCATACGCCCGTCGGACAGCTTGTTGGTGGTGATCGCCGTCCGCTTGGCGTCCGGCCCAACCTGTACCGCGGCGTCGGTCACGCCGCTGACGGTGTTGTCGACGATCTGGGTGCCGTTCGCACCACTTTTGACGACGATACCCACTGTGCTGCCCGAGACCGTGTTGTTACGGACCGCCGCGTCCTCACCGCCGAGGACCCGAATACCGTACCGACCGTTGTCGGTCAGCGTGTTCCCCTCGATGACCGTGCCCTTGATCTGGTTGACCTGCACACCGGTCGCCGTGGCGACGATGCCGATGCCACGGCCGTCCAGGGTGATGCCGTCACCGCTGTTACCGGAGATCGTGCTGCGCATCACCCGTGAGCCCGACGCGCGGTCGATGGTGATGCCGTCGCCGTGGTTGGCGGTGGCGGTGCTACCGGAGATAAGAGTGCTGACCGCGTCCCGGTGGACGGCAAGACCGGCACGGTCGTTACCCTCCAACCGGACATTGATCATCTGAACACCCTCGCTACCGGAGATGTAGGCACCCCACACGTTGTTGATGAACGTGGAGTTGGCCGCGCCACCGGTACTGGGCTGTCCCTTGCTACCCGTCCAGGCGAGCCCACCGGAACGGCCGTTCCAGAAGCCGAGGTTGGACACGCGCGCGTTGCGCACGACCAGCTCGCCACCCATCGTGCGGATGTAGGCACGCCCGTCAACCGCATTGAGGTCGGGCTTGAGTTCCTTGACATCCCAGGATGTGACATTCATCTGTTGCTGGGCGCTACCGCCGTTGATCTCGATGGCACCACGCCAGCTCGTCAACGCGGCGAAGCCCGCGGCGCTGCTGGCCAGACGCAGCGTCCCGTACTTCGAGTCGATGATGAGGCGCGCGTTCGGCCCGACCACGATGTTGATCAGTACCAGGAGGGCACCGTCGACGTCCTTGCGCATACCGCCGGCCGCGACAACCTCGTCGACCGTGTAAGGAGCCGGGCGTCCCGGCAGTAGCAGCGTGGAGAGGGTGCCCTGATTCTGCACGATGGCCGGCGCCTTGAGCACGCCGAACTTCGCGAACGTCGCCCGCAGGCGGATGTCTTCGGCGTCGACCAGGTTGGCCTGTTTCTTGGCGTCCGCGGAGGTGACCGGCGGCAGCGGCGGCAGTGCCGCCGCCGTCGCGGTGCCCACGATGCCCGGAATGACCATGAGGCCCGGCACGATGGCCAGGAGTACTCCGACGAGCGCACCAAACGCTCGCACGCGGGCCCTGCGCCGTGGCCGGCTGGGGGCTGCGGGCGTCGGACGCTGGGCACCGGAGAGTCCAGACATCGGGGTGATCATGAAACTCCGATCATTTTTGACTCATCCGAACGGACGCGTCCGACTGCCCCTCGCCGCCGATCAGGTCGGCGCGGCGGGTCAGCCAGCCCTGTTTGTTCATGGAGATGAATGCCCATGTCTTGATCGGTAGCGCGACAATCACGATCATCAGAACGACCACCGGGAGGATGAAGATGTCCCGCGGCTGCTCCCGCAGGTGGGAGAACCCACGGACGGCCCGTCCGCCCAGGAGCCACGCGATCGCGATCAGAGGAGCGTTCGCCTGGGGCCGTGCGATCCAGAACCCGAGGTAGGTCATGGCCACCCCCATGGTGACCGGGGTCAGCAGGATCTGGAGAACGCTGATCTGGCAGATCAAGGGCTGGCGGAACAGCCAGCCCTTGTAGATCGCCGTGAGGTAACAACGGTAGGAGTTGCGGCTCCACCGCACCCGCTGCTTGATGAACGGTTTCAACTTGTCCGGAAACATCGAGATCGCGCGTGCCGTGTCCTGGTGCATGGTCTTGTAACCGGACGCCAGGGTCAGCCAGGTCAGGCGGCCGTCGTCGCCGGCGATGCAGCGCCGACCCAGGAAGAACTCGTTCTCCAGGTTGTGCAGCACCGGAAGGATGGCCGCCCTGCGATAGGCTGCCGTCCGGCCGGACAAGCAGGCGACCGCGCCGGCCCGGCCCTGCGCCGGCACGTAGTCGAGGTAGCGGATGTCGACCAGCCAGTTCGCCACTCGTCGCCAGACGCTGGTGCGCGCGTTGTAGACGCTCTGACGGGTACCGACCCCGCCGACCTTGGGATCGACGAAGGGCATCTGGACCGCGGCGAGCAGCCCCGGCTCCCAGGCGGTGTCGGAGTCGCAGAGCACCACGATCTCCTTGGTGGCCGCGGAGATGCCGACACCCAGTGCCGATCGCTTGCCCTCGTGCACGAACGGGATCACCCGCATGACCGGGTTCTGCCGAGCGTGCCTGGTCAGCCGCTTGATGAGTTCGATGTCCTCGACATCGGGGACGATGATGAGCTCATCGGGTCTCTGGTCGAGCCAGGTCTTGAGACACCGTTCGATGACGTCGGGGTCTTCCCGGAAGGAGGGAACGACGACGGACGTCGAAGCACGGAAGTCATTCTCGATCGGCTTGTAGCGAGAGGACAATAGCCGTCGGAACAACCACACGGACCACGAGATCACTCCCGCGATCCCCAGGGGAACGAGCCCCCAGTATGATCCGATGCGGTCGACCACGGAACTGAGCACGTCCATTGCCTAGCGGTTTCCCTCCGGAGGCTTGCCGAAAGACCTACCCGAGAAACTGTAGATGTCCGTCGGCCTACCCTCTTCATGTCGGCCAAAGAATGGTCGTCTGACGTGAGGGCCGAACAACCCCCACTCCCGATAGCAGTGCGGGGGGCACGTTAGCAGTGTGACGCAAATCGCACAGACACCGGGGGTCTCGTTGCTACCGAACGCGCTTGCACCGTTACAAGAAACGCCGATTACGTTGAGTAATTTTACTTTAGGTTCACCAAGTGCAAGCATAATCTTTCTTCTCCGCGGCACATGACCCGAACTTGACGCACGTTAACGGATCATGTCAATCCCGCGACACCCAAGGTAACATTCCTGTCAACTGGGGGTTTGCAACATATCATGGAAGCAACAACAGTTGTCGGTCCGTTGAGAATTTCGGTGATCGGAACCGGCTATCTGGGCGCGACCCACGCCGTCTGCATGGCCGAGCTCGGGTTCGAGGTCATCGGTGTCGATGTGGACCCGAACAAGATCGCCCGTCTTGCCGCCGGCGAGGTGCCCTTCTTCGAGCCGGGGCTGGAGGAGCTGCTCCGCAAGAACCTGGAGTCCGGCCGTCTGTCCTTCACGACCTCCCTCGCGGAGGCCGCGACCGGGGCTGACGTCCACTTCATCTGCGTCGGCACTCCGCAGCACCCCGGCTCGAACTCGGCGGACATGCGTTACGTCGACTCCGCGGTCAGTGGACTGATCGCGGGTGGGCTGCGTCCCGGCTCGCTGGTTGTTGGCAAATCCACAGTTCCGGCCGGTACCGCCGCCCGGCTCGCCGACTGGCTGGCCGCCCAGGCACCCGGGGTGGAGCTCGCCTGGAACCCCGAGTTCCTGCGGGAGGGTTTCGCCGTCGACGACACGCTGCGCCCGGACCGGCTCGTCTTCGGTGTGACAGCCGAGGGCAGCGCCGAGGAGACGCTGCGCCGGGTCTACGGATCGGTGATCGACGCCGGAACTCCCGTCGTCGTCGTCGACTACCCGACCGCCGAGCTTGTCAAGGTCGCGGCCAACGCCTTCCTCGCCACCAAGATCTCTTTCATCAATGCCATGGCGGAAGTCTGCGAGGTCACCGGAGCCGACGTCACCCATCTGGCCAAGGCCATCTCGTACGACACCCGGATCGGCGGCCGCTTCCTGCACGCCGGCCTCGGTTTCGGAGGTGGCTGCCTACCCAAGGACATCCGTGCCTTCCAGGCACGCGCAACCGAACTCGGCGCGGGTGAGGCCGTGAAGTTCCTCGCCGAAGTGGACGCCATCAACCTCCGCCGGCGCAGTCACACCGTCGCGCTCGCCACCAGGCTCCTGGGCGGCAGCGCTACCGGCAAGAAAGTCGCGGTCCTCGGTGCGGCCTTCAAGCCCAACTCCGACGACATCCGTGACTCCCCTGCACTGGCCGTGGCGAGCGCCCTGCACCAGGCCGGTGCAAACGTCGCCGTCTATGACCCGGCCGCGATCGAAAACGCCCGGCGGGCGTACCCGGACCTCACCTACGCCGACAACGCCGTCGACGCCGCGACCGATGCGGACATCGTCCTGCACCTGACCGAATGGATGGAGTTCCGCGAGCTCGACCCGGCCGCCCTGACCGCGGTCGTCTCGACCCGCACGATCATCGACGGTCGCAACACCCTCGACCCCGCCCAGTGGCGCGCCGCCGGCTGGGAGTACCACGCGCTCGGCCGGCCGTAGGCCCGTCGGCGACCCGCGCCAACCACGCGCCCCCGCCTGCTGTCCCGCACCGGCATCGGCCGGAGCGTCATACCGTGATCGGTTTGACGCTCCGGCTCGGCCGGCGGATCGGCAGGCGAAACGATGCGGACAATTGCCGGGCCGGTGATCGACGATTTTCGTCGACAGCATCCGTACAACCACCGTGAGAATCATCTATCGCTATAAGAGCGACCGGCCGGGAAAGATCACGCCCGAGCGGACGCCGCGACAGCCCGATATTCCGCGAGTCCGCCATACTGGTACCGTAGGTGGAAGAATTCTAGAATTACTGTGATCATTCATGATCACGAATATTGTGATCATGAATATTGTGATCGTAGACACAGAAATTGCAAATACAGTGATCGTGAGTGAAATGGCGGACCGCCGGGGGTCGACAGATGAACGACGGGAACGGATCGTACCCGACTGACGTACCTGGCCCGTCAACCACCCGGTCAGCTGGCAGCGGGATCATTCTTCCATCATCCCCGGCCCGAACCCGACGGGCCGTGCTGGGTTCGGCACTCGGTCTACTGGGCGTGGCCGCGGCGGGTTGTTCGAAACCCAAGCCTCCCTTCGACCCGGCCAGCGAGACTCTTCCACCGGACCCCGCGGTAACATCCGCCCCCGCCGAGAACGGGGCACCGCAGTTTCTGGACGCCGGTGCCGCAGATTTCTTCGGCAAGGGTCTCATTCCGCAGCAACGCGCGACCTTCGGTCTGGACCGGGCGCAGATACTGCCCTCCGACGACCCTCGCTTCCAGAAGATCGTCCGGGTCTCGCTGCCGGCGGGCGACACGTTCAACAATCCCGATGCCGAGGTTTACAACGACGGTAACACCTATGGCGGCTCCCAGCTGTTCGTCGCCATGGAAGGCCGGCCGACCTACGAGATGTACCTGCGCTACTACGTACGCTTCCCACATGATTTCGAGTTCAACAAGGGGGGAAAACTCCCCGGCTTCTACGGGGTCATCTACAACAAGGGCGAGGACAAGCGCACCGATACCGACCGAAATGGTTTCGCCAGCCGGTTCGCCTGGCGAAAGGACGCTGAAGGCATCGTCTACTCGAATACCGCCCGCCCGGACACGCCGCTCAAAATCTCCGGCAAGAAGACGTGGACGTGGGAGACCGGCAAGTGGATCTGTGTCGAACAGGGCGTCCGGATGAACTTCGAAACCGTCTCTCAAGGGCTCCTGGCCATCTGGATCGACAACAAGGACACTTTCAAAGAACACGGCTATAATCCACGTATTTCCGACAAGGTTCGTATCGGTGGCATCATGTTCTCGGCCGTGTACGGCGGTGGGGACCGCTCATTTGCTCCCAAGACAGATACCACCATCGATTTCGCCGCCTTTGCCATCGCAGATCAGCGGGTGGGCCCCCTACCCGACCCCTCGCGCTGAGATCCACGCCTCTGTAGCGGGGCGCGCTGATTTCGGGCACACGGCGTGCCGTACAACTACACCGGGCGACATCCACGGTAGAACGTCCTCCATTCGGATGTGAGTGATCCATGGTCCTGGAGGCGTCATGTTCCCGATTGCCCTGTTCCACCCCGAGCCGAACAGATTCGCCGGTTGTCGAAGAAGGGCCGGCGGACGGCGCCTCGTCCGGGGCTTCGCCCTGGTAGTGGGCCTGCTGGTCACATTCGCAGCCGTTTGCTGGGGCTCGCCAGCGATCGCCGAGACGCGGGCCGGGACTGCACGGTCAGCGACGCACTGGTACATGGTCCCCACCGTCGCCAACGGCTGCCAACTCAACCTGCGGTCCGGTCCGGCAGCCGGCTACCGCCTTCTGGCCCACCTCAACGGTTGCGCGAGCGGACCGTGGTGCTGGTACCAAGAGCCTGACTGTGCCCGTGGAACCGTGGACGAGGTGATCGGCGGGCGCTACACCTGCCTCGACGGGCAGCGCCGGGCCGTTACGTCGAATCGCTGGACAGTCGTGGCACTGACCAGCTCCAGGTGGGCCTATGTCGCATCCCGCTGCGGGTGGGCACGCCAGTTGTGACTGACCGGGGGCGATGCTAGCGAACCCTTCAGTTCACTGGTAGTGAGCGCATTGCCACAGATATGGCTACCGAGTGCTTATCGGACGCTACCGATAGTGGTAGGACGGACAGTGACAATGACGTCACACACAAGGGGTCCGATGATGACCACGGTTCGCCCTCTCGGCGGCAGCGCAGTGGAAAACCTCACGGCGGCCCACGCTCATTTCACGGCAACGTATGACCTTGGATTTGTCGGTCTGTCCTATCTGCTGGCCGCCGTAGGCTCGTTCGCGGCATTGGCGAGCGCGGCCCGCATCCGCGCGACCCGCGGCGGCAGGCGACTGCAGTGGACCACAGTCACCGCGGTGGCACTCGGCGGCGGAACGGCCTGGTCCATGCATTTCGTCGGAATGCTCGCTTACCATATCGAACCAGATATCGTTTTCAATCTACCTGAGACACTCCTGTCCCTGAGTATATCCATCACTGGTGCCGCCCTCGGTCTCTGCGTCGCCGGGACCAACCCGTTCCACACGACCCGGGTGCTTACCGGCGGGGTGTGCACCGGCTTCGCGATCTCGGCGATGCATTACACCGGTATGGCAGCCATGCGTACATCGGGAACCGTGAGCTACCGCTTCCCGGTCGTCGTCCTGTCCGTCCTCATCACGGTGTTCGCGACCACAACGGGCTTCTGGATCGCTCTGCGTGGTGTGGGTCGCAGACCCGGTCCGCTCGGACTGCATCGAACCTTTCGGATCGGCCCCCAGACGTCGTCGGAGGATCACACCTTCCTCGGCTCTCTGGGCGGTGCCCAGCATGTCGTCACAGCGTCCGGAGTAATGGCCCTGGCCGTATGCACCATGCACTACACCGCGCTGGCGGCCACCCAGGTCACGCCCGAGCCCAGCCTGCGGCCCCCGCTGGGATTCGATCCGTACTCGCTCGCGATCCTGACGACCTTCGGATCATCGATCATCCTGTTGTTCATCATTTTCGCGGCGCTCGGCGGAGTCGGCGAACCGGAGCTCGTCATTCGGCGGACCGGGCCGAAAGGCGGGCAGCGGCTCCCCCGTGCCCACAGTGATCCCGCCGGCCGGGGTTCAACCCAACAGCGGTTCTTCATGGACAAACCAGCTGGAATCCACGTCGATGAGATCGCTTCTGGGCACGGTCGGGCCGTCCGCACCCCTGCCAAGCAGCCGGGCACGGCAACGGAATGCCCCTCGGAGCTGCCGCGCAGACGCTGATCGGACGGTCAGCGTCGCGGCGCCCGGCCAGACCGGGCGGACCGGGCGGCGAGCCCTGGCTGGCATTCCGCCAGATGCGTGTCAAAGCCGTTGAGGTCCTGCCAGGTGACATGGCAGACCCGGCAGTGCGTGGCGTCCGGGTCGGTCCATCGGGCGCTGCAGCCACCACATGATGCAGTCACCGGTAGGTCACGGCCTCGGGCCGGCTGGCCGGCATTGCGGATCGGCAATGGCAGCATCGGCTGAGCACGCCGCGGCGCGCGGGTTGACGGGGTTTGGCGTCGGATCGGCACCCGGTCATCCTGTCTCAGAACGTGACAACCGTCGCGCAACCTTTTCCGACGGGCGTGGCAACGAGACTCAACGCCTCCCGCCAATACCATCCGTACAGGAATGACTACGCAACAGCATCCACTGGTCCGTGACGGTGACCGCCCCAGCGGGGCAGTCACCGATGTTGGTCAGCCATTCCCGCGGACCAGGTCCGCAATGTTACCGAGATACTTCCGCCGCCCGTCCGTGACCTGGTACAGATAAATATCACCACCTCGCACATCACCGGTCCTTTCGAACTGTATGATTTTCGTTATTCCGACGAATTGCTTCTGGTTGAAATCAGCATTACGAAAAGTATCGGCGACCGACTGGCGGGTGACATGTCCGCCGAGGCCCTTCAGGACCTGTATGATGACCCCGACGGCATCGTAGGCGTCGGCGGCGTAGAAATCCGGCTCAGCACCGGGGGAAGTAAGCTTGTGGTATGCCTCGATGAACCGCTGCACCTGCGCACTGCGTGGAAGAATATCGGCTACGTCGCGACACGGACAGGTGAGATAGACGCCTTCGACGTTCTCCTTACCCGCCTTCCCGATCAGCAGGTCCTGATTACTGCCGTCGCCGCTCATTATCCGGCCCTTGAAGTTTCGGCTGCGGAGAATCTTGATCAGTTCAGCGAAATCCGATGCATAACCGGCATAATAGACCATATCGTACAAACTGAGATCCGGAAGAATCTTCGCGTAGTCCGCACCCTGGGCGGTTCCCAGGGAGCTCACGGCGATCGGCAGACTTTTCTGCTGCTGGATTCTTTCGAGCTGTTTTCTCAGCTCCTCGGCGAGACCCCGGCCGTACGGATTGCTGTCATCATAAACGAGCAGGACGTGCCGGGCCTTGAGTGTCAAAGTCATGTACTCCGCGGTCTGCGGCCCCTGCACCGTGTCCGCCGGAACAGTCCGAAAGAAGGTAGCCTTACCCACGTTTGTCAGTCCAGCCGCGGTCGCCGACGGACTCACGGCCACCAGATCGGCATCGGAGTACGGCAATATGCTCTCCGCCGCCGGCCCGGAGAAGGTGGGGCCGATGACTGCCACCACATCCTGATCGGCGACGAGTCGTTGGGCGGCGGGAGCGCCCTCGTCCGCTATGCCCTTGTCGTCCGACTGGACCAACTTCAACCTGAAGGGAAGATCCGGATCGTCGTTCGCAACATTGACAGCGACCCGAGCGCCCAGCAGGGAACTGCGACCGAGCTCGGCGTTCGCACCGCTCAACGCCCCCTGGAAACCAATCACATAGGTCGGTTTCGCGACCGGATGGGAATCAGTCACAATGGGTGGGATGGCGGCGGTCAGGATTCCGATCACCGCCAGTGCGCCCACGCCGGCCGCCGCGAACACACGGGATCGTCGCCGGCGAGAGTCGGTGCCGGGTGGGGCCGGCAGCACTGTCGTGATCTGATTCGGGCCAGTTGTGTCGGGCGTCTCCCCAGTGGGAATCTGTGGGTCCGGGATCGTCACGGTCTGACGAGCCGGAACCAGGACGGCCGTGTCGGCGGCGGACACGGAAAGATGCAGCAACCGCTTGACCGCCTTGTCCCGTTCCGGCCCGACGACCTGGTCGCGAAGGAGCTCGGACAGCAGATTCTCCGGATCCTGCTCCAGCGCATGATCCTGCAAAAGCCGGCGTAACAGCTCTCCGGCGGAAGGCCGCCGCTGGGGCTCCTTATTCAGGGCTGCCGCGACCAGCGGGCGTAGCCGGTTATCCAGATCGGTCAGGTCCGGCTCCTCATGCACAGCGCGGTAGAGCATCACCTCCCGCGGCCCGTCCCCGTGCGGTCGCCGGCCGGTGCCCGCGTAGGTAATCAGACCGCCCCAGGCGAAGACGTCCGCCGCCGGAGTGACGCTGTTATAATTCTTGATCTGCTCTGGCGCCATGAACGCCGGCGTGCCGATTAGGCCTGTCTGCTGGGTGGCCGCGGTCGTGGCGTCCACAGCACGGGAGATCCCGAAATCGATGATCCTCGGGCCGGACGGGGACAGCAGCACGTTCGACGGCTTGAGATCGCAGTGGACGATCCCGGCGTCCTGAATAGCGAGAATCGCGACCGCGACCGCGACCGCGAGTTGATAAAGCTCAGCACCTGGGAGCGGACCACAGCCTTCGACTGCCGTGCTCAGCGTCGGACCGTCCACGAATTCGGTGACGATATACGGCTGCTCGGCGTCTGCATCGACGTCCAGCACCGGAGCGGTACAGAACGGCATGACCCGCCGAGCGTTCCTCGCCTCCCGCCGGAACAACGCACGGAACGTGGGGTCGCCGGCGATCTCGGACCGGATGGCTTTGAGGGCGACCACCCGACCGTGGGGATCCTCAGCCCGGTAGACGATGCCCATGCCCCCGGCACCGAGCCGACCAAGAAGGACGTACGGGCCGATCTGCTCCGGATCTCCGGGGGCACGCCCGGCGGGAGTGGTCACGATCGTCCGGCGGATCGGGCGGCAGGAAACAGGACCACCGGCCCTGCCACCGTGCAGGATAAGCAGCAGGCAGCCGGCCCGCGCCGCCCCATCATCGGGATCCTCCTGTCGTCAATGACCCGTAGTCTGCCATCACAGCGACGCGACTTGGCCGCGGTAGGTCAGAACAGACGGTAACGGCGGGCTTCGGTTCGATCAGCCGTGCTGCGACCCACTGATGCCAGACTCTTCAAGATCAGAGAGTCAGAAAGTCAGAGAGTCGGACGAAGCGGAAGCCGGCTCCGATCAGTCGGGGCAGCGCAGCGGCCATCCCCTTGGCGGTACCACCCGACGGATGGTTCATATGGCCGATGATGATGGATCCTGGTCGTGCCGTGAGAACGGCCCTCTCAACCTGGTCGGGCGGGTAGGTCGCCCCGGCATCGCCGTTGACGTCGAAGTTGACGATGTGTTCATCGAGGTCTGCGACGATACGCGTGGCGACGTCGTCGCAGTGTGCGGTGCCCGCCCGGAAGAACCGCGGCGGACGTCCGAGGAGTGCGCTCAGTTTGTCCCGGTTTCCGGTAATTTCGTCGAACACCTCGCCGGCATCATGTGTGCCCATGATCCCGTAGGCGGACTGGCCGGACACCGACAGCGGGCGGTGTTGTGTGCCGTGGTTGGCGATCTCGAACAGCGGATCGGCTGCGAGCTCGCCGAACACCGGACGGTTGGCGTCAATCCAGCGGGAGTTGAGGAAAAGAGTGGCCGGCACCCGCTGCCGACGAAGAAAATCAATCAGCGCCTGATCGTAGCCGCTGCCGAGCGGCCCGCCACACGCATCGAACGTCAACGCGATCGTCCTGCCCGTGGTGGGCGGCAACATCGTGGTCACGCCGGGAACGTCGAGGCCCCAGGCGACAGGCCGGATGGAACCGTAGCGGGCGACCACCTCATCGCGGGTCATCCCAGCGGTCACCGGTGTCGGGTGGGCCGGCTCCGGACGGGTCGAGGAGGCAGCACCCACCGGCTCGGGCGACCCGGGCGACCCGGGCGACCCGGGCGACGACGGCACACGATGCCCCCGCCATGGTCGGGTGGAGACGGGCTCCGGCGCGGCGGTCGATCCGTCTTGCGACGCGGCGCAGCCGACAAGAAGCGGACCGGCCACCGCAGCCGCCAGTAGTACCCGACGACTCAGCGACAATCTTGTTCCCCCGATGCCGATCGGCCGCGACCATGATGACCGCTCGACCGCGGGCCAACGGGGCGGGCAGGGCCACAGATCATGAGTGTGACACAGCGACCGGCCTGCAGATGATCCCCTCATCGCGGGTCGTCATACGGGCCCGAAGATCGGCCCGATGGGGCCTGGGCCGGGTAGGCCCGAGTCGGGGGGTGGGTCGGGGTCCGGTGCCCGGCGGCCCACCAGTATGCAGTCCGGACACGGCCGTCGGCCCACCGCCAAGCCCTTCGGGCCGGTCACCCGAGGCCGCCAGCCCCGCCGGCAAGCCCGGCAGCGGATGCTGATCCCCAAGACCATCTGCGGTATCGGCTCGATCATATTCTCCCCGTTTCGTTACAACGCGCACATGGCCAGTCCGCCATGCCGTCGTAGCAGCCCTCCTCGTCCTGTTCCAGGTTGTGCTTGTAGATCCGGCCGTTGCCGCGACAGTCCGGACAGGTCTGCGGTCCCCGATCGGTTCCGCTGCAGTCCTGCTGCTGGCGCCTGCCCTTGTCCTTGCTCTTGCTACCCCAGGCCATGCCGTGACTCCTACGTCCGAGGCGGCCATGCCATTGTGATGCCGCCGTAACCACAATGCTACGGACAGGCGCGGCATTGCTACATGCAAAATGGACAGCCAACAGCGTGGTCCGACCATGACCGAAACGGAGCTTTGGGCCTGCGGCTCACGCTCACCCTGAATGAGCAGGTCATGCAGGACGGCCGGAACGCGCCGACGGAGACAATCGTGATCGGCGTGCATCACGGGACACCGCCGAAAAGATCTCCGCCTGAGGTGCCCGGGTTTTCATGGGTGCTCGGTTTTTCATGAGTGCTCTGCTTTTCGTGGCCGGTCCAGGTGTCGTGGATCGTGCGGCGGTAGGGGTTGCGTCGGGGGGTGCGGGTCGGGTCGATCCAGCCTGGGGGGATCCATGTGGGGATGCC
>NZ_CAUVXG010000085.1:8317-16960 GCF_963555885.1 Protofrankia sp. Cr2 | reverse complement strand
ATTTAGAGCGACCGGCAATAGGGATGCGGCGTCGCGGGGCCGGGGTCCGCACCTCGCCGCGTTGTCGTCGGTCGACACCCAACACCAGGGTGCCTCCCTCCTCCGCCTTGCGATCTACGCACCCCGGCCCCGCTCCTTGATCCACGCCCCTATTGCCGGGCGCTCTTAACGGGGTCGGGTAGCTCCGACGCGACGACCACCGCCCGGCAAGACCCACCCCCAGCACCGACACCAGCCCCAGAAACCGCCTTGTCCTGGCCGCCGTCCTTGATGGCGAGGATGCGGCAGTGTTCGCGAGTGTCTCCATGGGTGGTGGCGGCGCCGTGAACACCGCCACCACCAGGGAGATCAGATTCTTCTTCTGGCGGTCAGGAGCCGGAGCCGCACCGCGCGGTGATGGGCGCGGATGCGCCCGAGCTCTTCACCGTGATGGTGGAGGCGATGACGCCACACTCGAAGACGGTCGCCGAGCCGGTGACCCGGACGCTGCCGAACGGTGCGTAGGCCGTGCCGCGTAGGGACACACCGGATGCCGCGATGACGATGGCGTCTGGTGAACGGGCGGCACTGATCAAGGAGGGCGAGCCAGGGGTGTCCGGTCCGATCTGGGTGTTGGTGGCCGTGATCCGGATGGTTCCCTCAGCGGCGATCGTGGCGTTCAGTCGCTGCCTGTTTCCGTTGATCACCACCGCGCACGGGACGTAGACGACCCCGGACAGGCTCGCCAGGTTGGTCGGTGTCCAGACACCCCTGACGCACGCCGTGGCGTCGATCGCCCGATATGCCACGCCGGAGCCGGCCACCGGCCCGTCGGGACGGTAGTCGGCGATGTTCGGCACTGGCGGGGTACCGAGCCCGGCGGCGACGGTCGTTGGAGACGGGGTTGCCTTGGTCCCGGTGGGTGGGGTGGCGGTGAAAATGGTGACGTACTCGGTGCCACCGCGCAGGGTGATACCGGTGCCGATGATCCGGATGCCTCCCTCGCTGTGGATCCGACCGCCGGCGCTGAATCCACTGCCGGCGATGTCGATGGCGGTCGCGGTAGTCGAGGTCGCCCACAGCGACGGGACGGTTGGGGGTGCGGTCGAGCCTGTCGGGGTGGCCGTCACAGGGCCGGCTGCGGTCGACTCGCCCGCCGGGTTGCCCGCCGTCACCCGGTACGTCTGTGGGGTTCCATTAACGAGCGCCTGATCAATCCAGGTAACGGCTGTCGCCCCGGTTGCCGCCGAGATCCGGTCGATGACGTGTCCGGCTCCGTCGTAGACGGTGTACCAGGTGGTCGAACCGCCGCCGCCGTCGGTCCAGGCGAGAGTAACTCGGCCGTCGGCCGGCGTCGCCGTGAGGGACCGCGGTGTCGTCGGGGGTCGCGGCGGGTCGGTGACCGTCACAGTCGCAGTGTCAACGCCGCTCAGCCCAAGCGCGGAGCGTGCCCGCATCACGATCGAGTAACTTTCCGCAGCCGGGAACACATGTTCGGTGACAGGGGATGGCGTGGTGGCGTCGTAGGTGCCGTCACCGTCGAAGTCCCAGTCGTAGGCGACGATCTGGGTCGACTCGTCCCGGCTGCCCCCACCGGACAGGGCGATCGGCTCGCCGGCGATCCCGGTGTAAGGGCCACCGGCCTTGGCGACCGGCGCGGAGCCTGCGGCGACGATGGTCGAACGCAGGGTGTCGACGAACTCCTGGGTGGTCGACGCCAGCGAGAACTTGCCGTCGGTCGCGGTCGCGAGCGCGGTGAGGAAGGACGTGGTCGTCGATGACGAGGACGTGGCCACTGTGTAAACCTGAGCCGGATCGACGGCCAGCGCGCGGGCACGGACCTGGTCGAGGGTGTAGCCGGTGCCCGGCTCGGGGTCTTTGCCGGGGGCGTCGCCGATGGCGATGACGACCTTGCGGACGCCGGCGCGCCAGGGCATGTTGAGCGCGGTCATCACACCGGAGTAGACGCTTTCCGGGATGTCGCCTCCGCCCGATGCGTTGAGCGTGGCAGCCGCGGTGGAGAAACTCGCGGCGCTGGTGGTGAAGGGCAGGTCTACCCGCGCGCGGTACGGGTCGCCCTGCTCGGGGCCGTCCTTGTAGTCGACGAGCGCGAACCGGTAGTCGCTGCTGGTAGAGGCGATGGACTGGGTGAGAGCGGTGACGTTGTCGCGGACCTGGCCGATGACGCCACCCATGGAGCCGGTGGTGTCGATCGTGAAGATCAGATCCAGCGGGACGGACCCGGTTCGCGGGGTTGGCGCGCCCACGACGCGGGCGAGCTGGCGGGCGGCGTCGGCCGCGTCGCCGCTGGAGTCGTATTCGCTGTGTGGGCCGAAACCCTGGAACCAGGGGATGTCCCGGTAGTACAGGTCTCCGTCGCCGATGATGTGGGTTCGCTTCGAGATTCCGCAGATCGGGTCGTGCGGGCGGCAGTAGGAGAAAATCTTGCCGCTCATGTCCGCGGGCCATTCGTCCCGGACGCCGAGAAGACCGTAGTGGTCGGCGTCGGTGGCCCTCGACGAGGCTGAGCGGGCGTTGAAATACGGGTCACCGAAGAACGCTGCCGCCGCGACCGACGCCCGTTCCTGCGCCGTCATGCTCTGCAGGGCGTCGCCGACCGCCTGCGCGCCCTGCGAATAGCCGGTAAGGATGAAACGGGTGGTATCACCGCATACCCGGCGGCGGTCGCGGATATGGGCAAGGGTGTCCGCAGTGCCGGCACGGACTGAGTCGGTGTAGGACCCCAAAGGCTTTATATGGAGGAAGGCGCCCGTGCCGTTTACGTATTCGCCGAACGAACCGGCGATGCCGACGGATGGATAGTGTACGCCGTAGGCGCTGATCTGATCGCGGCCGACGAGGCCCGCGAGCTGGTCGTAAACGGAGTACAGCAGCGGGCCCATCCCATACTGGTTACCCGCGCTGTAGTCCCCGCCGTCCCCTTGCGGAGACTGGCCGGAACCACGGCCTCCGACGAACTCGAACCGAGGGCATTCGGTTGCGGCACGGGCGGCATTCGTCATCACAAACAGGGGTGCCAGCACAATGAAAACAACCACCGCCGACATCGCACACAACAGACGTCGGAAAATACGCGCGCCTAACATAGATCAAGACCCCCCCGTGAAAATTTCGGTCAAGGACGCGCAGGATACGGAACCCACCGGGCACGAGTCACGGCGGGGGTGGATAGTAGGTACCTGTCGTCGCAGATCGCTATCCGCCACGAGGAATGCGCATGATCATTTCGAGCGTCTCGCCCAGGCGACTTCTCGGCGTCGCATTGTTGATCGCCGCACTGAGCCTTGCCGGATGTGGCCGATCCGGAGCGGCCTTCCGGCCGATCGACGCGGCAGTAGGCGAAATTGAACCGGCCGGCATCGGCAATGTCATCGCTGACGTGCGCTCCGGCGGGCGGCCGCTGTCCCAACCCGCGACGCGGAGAGTCACGCTACGGGCCGTGGGTGAAACGGCCGATCTGGAGGAGCGAGCGACCGTACGGCTGCGGGGCGCCGGGTTCACCCAGACTGGCCCTACCGGATGGTCGCGGGGGACAGGCGCCAACTACGTCCGGGTATTCGTCAACCTGGTGACGAGCGAGGGCGCCGACACGTTGGTTCTCACCTTCACCCGGAGCACCTGACGCGCAGACCACTTAGCGCCCCAGTGGCCCCGTGTAGACGTCCAGGTCACCGTCCGGACCGAGGCTGTGGAGCTCCACCTGGGGCGTCCGGCCGTCGAGCGTGGGGAGTAGAGGGGTAGGGGAGCAGGGGATGTGGAGGCGTAGCGGAGCAGAGGTGGGCTGCGATGCAGCCGACGACGGCGAGCGCCGCACCGAGCAGGTATGCGGCGACGAACGGCCCGGCACGCACGGAGTCCGCGACGATCGCCGACAGCAGGCTCATGCCCGTCACGGCGCCGATCTGGATCGCGGTCTGCTGCAACGAGATCGACAGCCCGAAGCTGTCGGCCGGCGCCGCGCTGCCTGCGATGACCAGCAGTGGTGGCTGCGCGTGCCCGAAAGCCAGCCCGCTCGCCATCAACCCGACGATGACCATCCACAAGGTGGTGAGTTGCGTGCCCACCGCCAGGAGACCGAGGGCGAGCACATAGGCGGCGGCGCCTGCGACGGCGAGCCGGCGTGGTCCCAAGCGGCTTCCCAGCCGACTCGCGGACGGCGCTGACAGCGAGATGGACAGTGTGCGGGCCATCGTCACGAGCGACGTCACCGCGACGGACAACCCGAAGACCCCCTCCAGGAGAAGCGGCGTCACGATGAAGTTGCCCAGGTGCGCCGCACCGATCATGAATGAGGCGATCCCGGAGGCACGGATGTCGCGTTCGGCGAGCAGTTGGAGGGGAAGCACCGGTACGGCGGCCCGCCGTTCTGTCCACACCAGGATCCACGCCAGCACCGGGACCGCCGCAAGCAGCCCGATGACCACCGGGCGTACGCCCCAGGCGGCCGCCCGGTTGACGCCGAAGGTAAGCGCGAACGCGGTGAGGGCAAGCACGACGCAGCCGGCCCGGTCCAACGACAGATGGGCGTTCCCCCGGTCGGCCGGCAACAGCCTGATTGCTGCCACGAGCGCGAGTAGGGCCAGGCATGCCTGGATCGCGAACAACGGACGCCAGCCGATCGATGAGATGATCAGGCCGCCGATGGCCAGTCCGCTGACCGAGGCACCCGCCAGCACACCGGACGCCCATGCCGAGGGACGGATCCGTTCGGCGGGCGGGAAGATTTCGAAGAGGATCGCGAACGATGCGGGGATCGTCGCCGCGCCGGCAAGCTGCGCCGCCGTCCGAAAGGTGATCAACGAGAGGGCGTTCCAGGCCAGAGCCGACAGGACCGAGAAGACAATGGCCAGGGCTATACCGATGAGAAAGATCCGGCGGTGACCGCGGATGTCGCCGACCCGCCCGAGGATCGGCATCGCGATCGCCTGCGCCAGCATTCCGCCCGTCACCGCCCAGGTGACCACACCGGCGGTGCTGTGAAGGTCGGTGGCGACCGTGCGGACCGACACGGTGAGGACGGTGGCCGTGAAGGTGGTCGAGAACATCCCGACCAGGCACGTCAGGACCACCATGCCGGCAGTGGCGTCCGCAGACCCCTGCGTGCGCAGCGATCTGACGGGAGTGATGATCTGGTGGGAGTCCGGGTGCGGTGAGCCGGCTGAGGAGATGTCCGGCCGGCCGGCATCGGACCCGGCGACGGGCGCGTCGGGATCAGCCGTCATGACGGGTGTGGTGCCGCGACCGGGTCTCCTGGATCACAAGTCATCTCCCCCGGGCTGACCGGCGCCGCCATTCTGATCATCGGTCCCAGGCATGGGCACGTGCAACCGATCTCACGGCTACCGTGGCAAGGCCCCGCTCCTCGACCCACGCCCCTATTGCCGGGCGCTCTTAAAAGGCCAGGCCAACGCCGGTGGCAGCGAGGTCTGGCACCTCACACCGACAAGTCCCAGCTCGCACCCCCGGACGAGTTTCGGGCACCCACAGGGCAGATGCGTATGATCGAGAACGACGTCGTGTTAGCCGGGTGTGCGCTGGTTCGGGGGGTTGTCGTACATGGCACACGTTCTTCTCAGCTTTGCCCGCAGCGACGCGGACCTCGCCGAGCGGGTGGGGCGGTGGCTCTCCGCCGAGAGACACACCGTGCTGTTCCAGAGCGACCTCGATGCCAGCGGCCCCGGTGTCAGCGATGCCGACACCGGGGTCGAGGCGGTGCACCAGGCTGACCTTTTATTTTGCATAGTCTCGCCACGCTTCGCAGCTTCGTCCCGGTGCATGGCGGTGGCCGGGATGGCAGCGTGGGCGGGGGTCGGGGTGTTCGTGCTGCGCACCGGCGCGGGCGAGGCCCCACTGCCACCGTGGCCGTTGACCGGCACGATCGATCCCGACGGTGAGGTAGTTGACGAGCTCGCCGGCGACTCGGACGACCCCGATGGCCGGGAGGCGCTGCGCGAGCAGATCGTCGCAGGCATACGGCGTTGGGATGTCAGCGGCCGGTGGACGCGGGACGACCCGCCGTACCCGGGGCTACGTCCCTTTGACACGGGCATGGCCCAGGTCTTCTTCGGCCGGGACGAGGACAGCCGGAGGCTCATCGAGCGGCTCCGTGCCCCGGCCGGCCCGGCTGGAGCGGGCCTGACTCTCGTCGTCGGGCCGTCGGGTAGTGGGAAGTCGTCGCTGGTCCGGGCTGGCGTGATGCCGCTGTTACAGGCCGATCCGGCATGGCTGGTGTGCCCACCGCTGACCCCCGGCGTCGACCCGGGCACGGCGCTTGGCCAGGTGCTCACGCACGTGGCCCGCACCCGGGACGGCGCGTGGACGCGGGACGGCATCGAGAGGGCACTTAACGAGCCTGACGGTCTGGCTCGCCTCGCGAAACAGCTGTTAGCCGGGGGGACGGAGCAGCGCATGCTGCTGGTTCTCGATCAAATCGAGGAGCTGTTCACCCGTACGTCGCCCTCGGCGCGGGAGAAGTTCCTCGCGCTACTCGCGGCGGCGGCCTCGGGGCCGGTCCAGGCGGTCGCGACCCTGCGCTCGGAGTTCCTCGACGACATGCTCACCGCGGCCGGTGAGGCCGAGCTGCCGGTAGGCACGTTCACGCTTACTGCGCTGCGGCCGGAGGCGCTGCGGGCGGTGGTGACCGGGCCGGCGCGGCTGGCTGGCGTCCGGGTGGACGAACCGCTGGTGGACCGGCTCGTGGCCGACGCCGGCAGCGGGCAGGCATTGCCGCTACTCGCGTTCGTGCTGGAGCAGCTTGCCCGGGGCGTCCGCGATGGCGGCGAGCTGTCCGAGGAACGCTACGAGGAGCTCGGCGGGGTGTCCGGGGCCTTGGCCGCCCAGGCGGATGCGGCCTTGGCTGCAGCGCAGACACGGACCGGCCGAAGCCGCGCCGATGTGCTGGCAGGGTTGCTTCGCCTGGTCACCGTCGACGACGCCGGCAACACCACCCGGCGCAGCGTCGGGCTCGATAGCCTGCCCGAGGCGGTACGCATCGAGCTGGGCGAGTTCGTTGATCGCCGCCTGCTCACCACCGATGACAGCGCCGACGGACCGGTGGTCGCCGTCGCCCACGAGCGGGTGCTGACCGCTTGGCCGCCGCTGGCCGAGGCCATCGGCCGGGAGAACGACGTGTTACGGCTGCGCCGCACCGCTGAGGCGGCTGCCGCCGAATGGGAACGCCGCGGTCGGCCGGCCGATCACCTCTGGCCGCTCGGCCGAGCCACGGCCGCCCGTGAAACCTTGAAAGCCACCGATCTCATCTCCAATGTGAGAGCGTTCCTGGCAACGAGTACGTCACAGGGACGCCGCCGGCGGCAACAGTACATAGCCCTGCTTGCGGTGTTGTCGGTCACGGTGATCGGTGTTGCTTTCGCTTTGGTCCAGGCGCAGGTGGCTTCCCGTGAGCGAGACAGAGCTGAAGCCGCGCGGCGGCAAGCCGTCGCTGGTCAACTATTGGCCCGGGCCTATGGCGCGCGGAACTCTGACCCGGGGGCTGCCTTCCGGTTGGCGGCGGTTGCCGAGACGGTGCTGCCGGGTTCAGGTCCGGAGGCCGCACTGATGGACCTTCTGGTCAACAGCGGCGTGGACGCCAGCCTCAGCGGGCACAGCGGCCCGGTGTGGTCGGTGGCGTTCTCCCCGGACGGGCACACCCTGGCCACCGGTAGTGCCGACCAGACCGTGCTGCTGTGGGACCTGACCGACCGCACCACTCCCCGCCGGCTCGGCGCCCCCCTGACCAGCCGCAACGGCCCAGTGGAGTCGATGGCGTTCGCCCCGGACGGGCACACCCTGGCTACCGGCAACTCCGACGGCGCCGTGGTTCTGTGGGATGTGTCCGACCGCGCCGCTCCCCGTCGGCTCGGCGACCCCCTCACCGGCGGCGAAGATTCGGTGGGATCGCTGGCGTTCTCCCCGGACGGCAAGACCCTGGCCACCGGCCGTGACAACCGCACGGTGGTGCTGTGGGATGTATCCAACCGGGCCGCTCCCCGTCGGCTCGGCGACCCCCTCACCGGCTACAACGATTCGGTGGCGTCGGTGGCGTTCTCGCCGGACGGGCGCACCCTGGCCACCGGCAGCGACGACCGCACGGTGGTGCTGTGGGATGTATCGAACCCGGCGGCCCCCCGTCGGCTCGGCGACCCCCTCACCAGCCACCACAGTTCGGTGTGGTCGGTGGTGTTCTCCCCGGACGGGCGCACCCTGGCCACCGGCAGCGACGACCAGACCGTGCTGCTGTGGGATGTATCCGACCCGGCTGCCCCTCGTCGGCTCGGCAGCCCCCTGGCCAGCCGCAACGGTCCGGTGCTGTCGGTGGCGTTCTCCCCGGACGGTAACACTCTGGCCACCAGCAGTTCCGACGGCACCGTAGCGCTGTGGGATGTGTCCAACCGGGCTGCTCCCCGTCAGTTCGGCGGCTCCCTCACCGGCCACAACGATCCGGTGCGGTCAGTAGCATTTTCGCCGGATGGGCATACCCTTGCTACTGGCAGCGACGACCAGACGGTGGTGTTGTGGGATGTATCGAACCCGGCTGCTCCCCGTCAGCTCGGCGACCCGCTCACCAGCCACAAAGATCCGGTGCGGTCAGTAGCATTCTCGCCGGACGGGCACACCCTGGCCACCGGCAGCGACGACCGCACT
>NZ_CAUVXG010000085.1:6852-7897 GCF_963555885.1 Protofrankia sp. Cr2 | reverse complement strand
CCTGGGCGCTCCTCGTCGGCTCGGTGGCCCCCTCATCGGTCATAACGATCCGGTGCGGTCAGTGGTGTTCTCGCCGGACGGGCGCACCCTGGCTACCGGCAGCGACGACCGCACCGTGCGGCTGTGGGATGTGTCCAACCTGGCTGCCCCCCGTCGGCTCGGCGATCCCCTCACCACCCACGACAGTTCGGTGTGGTCGGTGACGTTCTCCCCGGACGGGCACACCCTGGCCGCCGGCAGCGACGACCAGACCGTGCGGCTGTGGGATGTGTCCAACCCGGCTGCTCCCCGTCCGTTCGGCGATCCCCTCACCGGCCCCAGCGGTCCGGTGCGGTCGGTGGTGTTCTCCCCGGACGGGCACACCCTGGCCGCCGGCAGCGACGACCAGACGGTGGTGCTGTGGGATGTGTCCGACCGCGCTTCCCCCGGTCAGCTCGGCGATCCCCTCACCGGCCCCAGCGGTCCGGTGGGGTCGGTGGTGTTCTCCCCGGACGGGCACACCCTGGTCGCAGGCAGCGACGGCAGCACCGTACTGCTGTGGGATGTGTCCAACCCGGCTGCTCCCCATCCGCTCGGCGGTTCCCTCACCGGCCCCAGCGGTCCGGTGGGGTCGGTGGTGTTCTCCCCGGACGGGCGCACCCTGGCCAGCGGCAGCGACGACCGCACCGTGCGGCTGTGGGATGTGTCCAACCCGGCTGCTCCCCATCCGTTCGGCGATCCCCTCATCGGTCATAACGATCCGGTGCGGTCAGTGGTGTTCTCGCCGGACGGACGCACCCTGGCCAGCGGCAGCGATGACCGCACGGTGGTGTTGTGGGATGTGTCCAACCCGGGCGCCCCTCGTCGGCTCGGTGGCCCCCTCACCGGCCACAGTGGTCCGGTGCGGTCGGTGGTGTTCTCGCCGGACGGACGCACCCTGGCCAGCGGCAGCGATGACCGCACGGTGGTGTTGTGGGATGTGTCCAACCCGGGCGCCCCTCGTCG
Source organism: Protofrankia sp. Cr2 (assembly GCF_963555885.1). Classification (NCBI taxonomy): domain Bacteria; kingdom Bacillati; phylum Actinomycetota; class Actinomycetes; order Frankiales; family Frankiaceae; genus Protofrankia; species Protofrankia sp. Cr2. Next base: position 6,913 of record NZ_CAUVXG010000085.1, on the reverse strand, counting down.
GCTCGGTGGCCCCCTCACCGGCCACAGTGGTCCGGTGCGGTCGGTGGTGTTCTCGCCGGAC
>NZ_CAUVXG010000085.1:0-6230 GCF_963555885.1 Protofrankia sp. Cr2 | reverse complement strand
GCACCGTGGTGCTGTGGGACCTGGCCGACCGCGCTTCCCCCGGTCGGCTTGGCGGCCCCCTTGCCGGCCACAGTGGTCCGGTGCGGTCGGTGGTGTTCTCCCCGGACGGACACACCCTGGCGACCGGCAGCGACGACCGCACCGTGACGCTGTGGGATCTGGCAGAGCTGCAACGGATCCGTGGGGATCTCGTGGGGGAGGCGTGCCGGCGTGCCGGTGGGCTGACTGAACAGGAATGGTCCCGGTACATCCCCGATCAGCCGTTCCGGCGGATATGCCGATGACCGTTTCCCGCTGGCACATCCCGTTCCGCTTCTTCTCGTCCGCTGGTGCGTGAACCTCCACTCGGCCCGCGCCGCATGCACGGTATGTCATTCTTGGTTGGTGACTTCGAGGGGTATGTCGAAGGTGGCAGGTCCATCCAGGTCGGTGCTCTTTGTCAGTTATGCCCAGACCGACGAGGGCTGGGTGGAATGGATCGCCTGGCAGCTCCGCCAGGACGGCTGGGCTGTCCACGTGCAGGAGTGGAACTTCGTCCCCGGCACTGCGTTCGCCACCTGGATGCAGGAGTCGCTGGCCGGGGCAGATCATGTGCTGACCGTGCTGTCGGACGCCTATCTGAAGACCGCCTGGGGCCAGGCTGAGTGGCAGGCGCGCTACCAGCCCAGCGAGCGCCGGATCATCCCGGTCCGGGTCGAACGGTGTGAACCGGTCGGCCTCCTTGAGTACCCGGTCCGTGTCGACCTGTTCGACCTGGCAGAAGACGAGGCACGCCGTGTCCTGCTCGGCGGTGCACGCGCCGCGAGGACCGGGCACACCCAACCGGACGAGGAGCCACCCTACCCAGCCACGGGCCACTCGGACCCGGCGGGAAAACCGCCCCGGTTCCCCGGCTGGGAGGTGCCTGGGACCTTCTTCGACCGGGTCGCGCATGCCTGTCGTGAGCGATACCTGGGCGCGACCGTCCGGCCGAATCCGAGAGCGACGCCAGTGCCGTACCTCGACCTGGACGGAGAGCGGGACGGCGAGCGCCAGCGCTGGCCGGTCGGCGTAGCCGCCGACGGTCTGAACCAAGCCGCGTTGGAAGCATTTCACGCTCGCGTCCACCTGACATATGAACCACCTGGCGACACCGTCGAATCCGAGCTGGTGTATAGCGGCCCACTCGTCGAGATTGGTCTGGTGTGGCGGGGCCGCCGCCTCGGCGTCCAGGTGCGCAGCCTGGCTGAGTTCGAGGGTCGCTGGGATCCGAGGCGTTACCTGGCCCGCCAGCGTGAACGCCTTGAGAATGACCGGAGCTACCCGCCGGAGCTGTACGTGCCGCAACGGTTCGTCCTGCTCGACGAGCCTCCGGGAGCCCCGGAACGGGACGACGTGTTCGCCGCGACAGTCGATTGGCTCGACGTAGACGCGGCCCGGTTCCTGCTGATCCTCGCCGATTCCGGGTACGGTAAGACGTTCCTGCTGCGTGAGCTGGCCCGGCGGCTACCCGAAAAACTGCCGAACACCGTCCCGATGTTGGTCGAAATTCACACCCTCGAGAATACGCCCAGTGTTGACGATCTGCTCGCGCTGCACCTGTCGAAGGCGGGAGAATACGGCGTCGATGTGCGGGTGGTGCGGCGGATACTTGAAAGAGGCCGTGCAATACTGCTGTTCGACGGCTTCGATGAATTGGCGTCGCGGGTCACCTATGCCCATGCATCCGAGTACTTGTCGACATTTTTGTCGGCGGTGTCGGGGAAGGCGAAGGTGGTGCTCACCAGCCGAACCCAACATTTCGCCAGCGATGGTCAGTGGCGGACGGCGCTCGGCGAGCAGGTCGGGTTGCTGGCCGCCAGCCGGCAGATCCGGCTCGTCGACTTCGACGAAGGCCAGATTCGAGAGTTTCTCGTCCGCCAACTCACGCCCGCCACGGCCGCTGCTACCGTCCCTTCACCCCCGCCTTCACCTCCGCCTTCACCCCCGCCTTCACCCGTCGCCTATCGTGGCGATGCGGCGACGCGGTCTCGGGCGGAACAAGAGGCCGATGGCAGAATGGCTCGCCTGCGAAAGGTCCGCGATCTGATCGGCCTGGCTGGTAACCCGCGGATGCTGTCGTTCCTGGCCGACCTTGACGATTCCGACCTTCACGCGATCAGCGAAGGCGCCCCCGACCCGGACCGTAGCCTGGCGGTCCTGTATGAGCGGATCATCGGTCGGTGGCTGGATCACGAGGTCGCCCGGCGCCGCCCCACCCGCAGCTCCCAGCCGGGCCTCACCCGGAATCACATCCGGCGGGCCGTCGATGGCGTGGCGGTCACACTGTGGCTGAACCAGACGGACACCATCGACCTCAACGGCCTCACCGGCACCGTGCGGGAGACCTTGACCGATCTCAGCTCCCTGCGGATGGGGGCGGACGAAGCGGCGTTCGCCATAGGATCGGGCAGCCTCTTGGCCCGCGTCGACGGTGACATGTTCGCCTTCGAACATCAGTCCGTTGCCGATTACCTCGTCGCCACAGTAGCTGCAAGCGAGATCGGCACCGGCGTCGCCGCCCCGGCGGTGCTGGCCGAACGGGAGATCTCCGATCTCGTCGCCAGGTTCCTCATCGGCACATCTGACCCCGATCAGGTCAGAGACTGGGTCCGCACCGTGCTGGCCGACGCCGACGCCGACACCGGGCCGGCAGCCCGTGCCAACGCGCTGCGCCTCGCCGCCCCACTGGGGGTGACAGCCGACGCCATCCAGCTTGCCGGGCAGGACCTGCGTGGCCAACATCTGTCCGGCCGGGACATGCACCTGGCCAACCTGCGTGGCGCCCGGCTCGTCGGGATGAAACTGAATGATACCAACCTTGACGGTGCCAACCTGGCCGGTGCCGACCTGCGGGAGGCCCACCTGGTGCGAGTCAGCTTACGCCGAGCGAAACTCGCCGACGCCGATCTGCGGGGCGCCGTCCTGTCTGGCACCGACCTGCGGGACGCCCTTCTGGCCGGCAGTCGTTGGCACGGGGCTGCCATCCTCGGCGGCATGCTCGGGGCCAGCGCCCAAGTCCCGGAGCTGGCGGTCGCCGCCATCACCACCCGTGACCGGGTCGCCCCGGTATTCCCACCGCCCCCGGCCAGCGCGGGTGCGCTGGCCTACAGCCCCGACGGCAGGCTGCTCGCCGTCGCCTACGGCGTGGGTGTTCTGCTCCTCGACGCCTACCGGCACCGTCCGGTACGGATTCTCACCAGCCATAGCGGCCTGGTCGTCGATGTGGCCTTCACCCCGAACAGCCAGCTACTGGCCACTGCCGGCAGCGATCACACCGTTCGACTGCTGGACGTCGCCAGCGGCACCGAACAAGCCACCTTCACCAGCCACGACGACCAGGTGAACGCCGTAGCTGTCAGCCCGGATGGCACTCTGCTCGCCTCCGCATCCACCGACGGCATCCGCCTGCACCGCATCCCGACCACCCCGGCCCAGCCCGACGAGGGCGACCTCTATCTCGGCCGCGTCGGCGCCGAACTGCCTTGGGTGTCGACGATGGCCTTCCACCCGAACTCCGGTCTGCTTGCCTGCGGCACCACCAACGGCCGCCTTATCCTGCTCTCCACCGCCGACGGCACCGTGGTCGCCAACCAGTACACTCACCACGGCTGGGTGCACGCGGTGGTGTTCGACGCCTCCGGCCGCAGACTCGCCACCGCCGGCGAGGACGGTGCCATCCGGCTGTGGGACGCGAATACCGGAGAGGGCGCGGGAGGTCTGGCCGGACATTCCAGAGCCGTGCGGGCTGCCGCATTCCACCCCGACGGCCGATTTCTAACGAGCGGCAGTGAGGATGGCGGCATCCGTCTCTGGGACCTGGCCACCGGAGCGCCGCTCACCGAGTTCATCGCGCGGCATTCCGCCGCCGCCCTCGCATTTCATCCCGACGGTCACCTGTTAGCCGCCGCCGCGGGCGAGTTCATCAGCATCCGCGCAGTGAACAGCGTCCCCGCCGGCGGTTATCGCACCGTCGCCGAGATCTCCGGTACCGCCCGGCCACTGGTCGCTGTGGCGTTCTCCCCCGACGGCACCACGCTTACCTCCGTCGGGGCGGATGGCACCACCCGAACCTGGGAAACCGTCACCGGACGCCACCTCGCTCAGGGTCGGAGCAGCCATCGCGTCGACAACTCCGACAGCCTCGGTAAGGGCGACCGTATCCCGTCCGGCCCAGAATCGGTCACCAGCCCCGACGGGCGGTTCTACGCGGCTGCCGACGGCACCGCCATCCGCCTCACCGACGCCCGAACAGGTACGCTGATCGGTCGGTTCACCGGGCACCTCGGCCCAGTCACCGCGCTCGCCGCGGCACCCGATGGCAGCCTGCTCGCCACCGCGAGCACCGACGGCACGATCCGGCTGTGGGACCCGGCCACGCTCAGCACGGTCGCAACCCTGCTCGGACTGCCCGGCGACGCCTGGGCTGTGCTGTTACCCGACGGCACGTACAAACTCGCCGGGAACCCGTGCGATGAGCTGTGGTGGGCGCTGGGCAGATGCCGATTCGAACCCGGCGAACTCGACGGCTTCATCGACTCCTTGAATCGGCTGGACCCCAGCGAGCCACTCCCCGGTACCCACTCCGGACCCCGGTCCGCTACCCCGCCGGCCTCTCACGCCCCCCAACGCCAGCGCCCGCGCCGGGGCCGGGGCCGGAGATAGCCGTCTCGCTCTGGTCGGCGACCGCTGTCTCGGTCATAAAGTGGCCCTTCTGTCCGAGCATCATTACAGAATGTAATATTAAAGTCACATTCTGTCTTGATGATCCCATAGGAAGGCTTCCGCCGGTTGCGTGCCGGTCAGCTGCTTGTCGTTGGATGAGCCTGATTGGTTACAGTTATCCCATCCGGGGGATCACGGCCCGTACCTTCCGGGATCTTCGGGCGGTCGCCAGGGAGGAGTGGCGGGACTGTGTCGGTCGACCGTAATCATGTGGCGCGGGCGTTACCCGACCGTTTTGAACTGCGTGGCAGGCTTGGTGGTGGTGGTTTCGGTGATGTGTTCCAGGCGTTTGATCGTCGGTTGGATCGACTTGTCGCGGTCAAGGCCGTGTTGGTCGAGGATACGGATATGCATCAGCGCGTCGTCGACGAGGCGAAGGCTCTTGCCCGGCTGAATCACCCGCATCTGGTCGGTATTTTTGATGCGGTCGATGTCGATGATCTATTCCTATTGTTCATGGAGTTCGTCGACGGTCGGTCTTTGGACAAGGTGCTCCGGCTTTTGCCGCCGGAGGCGGTGTGCGGAATCGGTCTTGCGGCCGCGGACGCGTTGGCCTATGTGCACGGAAAGCAGATGCTGCACCGTGACATCAAGCCGGCGAACCTGTTGCTCGGCGATGACGGCACGCTGAAGATCGTTGATTTCGGGATCGCGAAGCTGCTGGAGCACACCACGGCGTTCGGCCGGACGGGGACGCCGTTCTGGATGGCGCCCGAACAGCGCAACTTCGCCGCGCTCGGCCCTGCGACGGATCTGTACTCGCTCGGACTGGTGCTGTACTGGCTGTTCGCCGGCCGGCCACCGGCCCGGCCGCGGGTCGAGCCGCTGACCGGTGTGCACCCGGCGCTGGCCGAGGTGGTGATGCGGGCGGTCGAGGAGGACATCGACGCACGCTACCCGTCGGCGCACGAGTTCGCCGTCGACCTCGCTGAGGCTGCCGGGAAGGCATTCGGACTCGGCTGGCTCAAACGCAGCGGCCTGATCCTGCGGGTGGATGACACGCTCCGGGAGGTGGCCACGCGACTGTTGTCGTTCCCGCCGAGCGAACCGACCCGCCGAGTCGGGGTGGACGTGCCCCCGGAGGGATTCATCGGGGCCGACCTGCGGGAGGCGGACCTGTCCGGGCTGGACTTGTGGGGCGCGGATCTGACCGGGGCGGATCTGACCGGGGCCCGGCTGGTCCGCACGGTGTTGACGGACGCCGTACTGCGGAGAGCAACGTTGTCCGGTGCGCTCGTCGAGCACACGTCTTTGTCCGCAGCTGATCTGTCCGGGGCTGATCTGACCGGTGCCCGGCTGGTCCGCGCGGATCTGACCGGTGCGATTCTGACGGGTAGTCGGTGGTTGCGGGCGACGTTGCTTTCCTGCTCGATCGACCCGGCGGCTCTGGTCGGCGCTGACCTGGCCGATGCCGTGATCCCCGGCCGGGACCCGGCCACAGCGGTCATACCGACGGCGATGTCTGCCGTGCGTGCTATCGCGTTTTC
>NZ_CAUVXG010000084.1:15792-16330 GCF_963555885.1 Protofrankia sp. Cr2 | reverse complement strand
GGCGCGTAGTCACCGACCATCGCCAGGTCACCACCACTGCCCGCGATCGCCCGCAACCGCGCAGTCCCGCTCTCGGCAAGCTCAGCCTGGCCACGCAACCGGACGGCCATGCCCCGCACCGCATCCGGATCACCCGGAGTCGGATCACCGTCCAACTCCAGCACACCCCAGGCACCCACCACGGACCTCCCCGCATCCGCACCGACCACCGAGAACAATCATCGACCACACGCTCACGATCGTATTCATAGGGTAATATACCCTGACATAATCGGCGACAATGCGCCAGAAAATCGAGATCCTTCCCAGCCCCGGGTGGCACCAGCGGGAGCCCCCTGCTACCAAATCGACATCTGCACCGCGTTCGCCAGGCTCGTCCACAACAGCCAAGCGACCGGTGCGTTCCGCGGAACACAGAGCCCGGCAACGGCCGGCCGTTCGGCACTGTTCCGCAGCGCACCGCATCCCAGGGATCCCGACCACTCGACCCGAAGATCGCCGATACCATCCAGGCCCGTAGCCTCACGCACACCAGGCT
>NZ_CAUVXG010000084.1:0-15537 GCF_963555885.1 Protofrankia sp. Cr2 | reverse complement strand
GTATCTGGGCGTTCCGGTGAACCGGCCAGGGGTAGCCGAGAAGACCGGTGGGCCGCCCGGAGTCGGGCTGCCTCCAGACAGGATTCCCTCCCCCACTTGGGATCCTGATGCGCGGACCTCCGCGAATATGCGCTCCAAGGTGGGCTGCCCGTACCGGACGGCATTTCGGGTGTTGATCCTATCCGTCTGCACGGGGATATTGTTGCCGGCACCCACGCCGGTGTATGGCGTACCCTCGACGACGAACCATGAGCTGCCGCCTAACCCGAGCTCGGGCCGGAATGGCGGCCAACCGGCGAGCATATTCTCGATCATCGCGACTGCCGCATCCGGACCGACGAGTCGAGCTACCCGCGCATCACACAGCGATGGACGGGTAGCGATGAAGCGGAGTGGGTGCCAGGTCTAGCATCCTGTCCTCATGAAACGATTCAGAAAGGACTATGCCGCGTAGTCGGCCGTCCCAGCTCCGGGCTGTCGGCCGCCAAGCGCGGCGGCAGGCGAACGAATCCTCGATTCCCGGTCTTGCGCGCGGTTCCGGCATGCTCACGGGTGCGGTTGCCCGGTTGGAGCGCGATCGACTGTGGCCCGGCGCGGTGGCACAAGCCCTGCGACAGTGGTCGCGAATAGCCCACCATCCCCGTCTTGCTCTTTCGGGTGGTTGCGGCTGTCCGTTGTGCAATCCCTTCTACACGACCGATGAACGCGCGGTTCTCGAGCTCGCCCTCCACGCCCTGCCCACGCGAGCGGCGCGAGAACTGCGAGGCATGGTGGAGCCGCTCGACGCCCTCTACCTCGCGCGAAGTTGGCCGCTCCCGACCGTCTCGCCGGACGATGGTTGGTGGGCACGGCGATGTTGAGCCTGACACAGCGCGATCATGGCTCTTATCGCGCGGCCGGAGACCCCAAGCGTCCGCAGATGGAGAGTTCTGCAGATGGGGAGTTCTCCCGATGCGACGCCCCGCCCCACGGGTGCACTGTCTTCAGATATGAGCCAAGACATTGCAGCGAACCCCACGTCCGATACCAAGATCGATACAGTCCAACGCCTGTACGCGGCCTATGGGCGCGGCGACATCGACGCCGTCCTCGCCGAGCTCGCCGACGATGTCGACTGGGCTGCGGAGGCGGCCAGCACGTCGGTGCCGTGGTACGGCAGCTACCGCGGCAAGGGCGAGGTGCCCCGGTTCTTCAAGGACATCGGGTCGAACATCGAGATCACCGAGTTCACGCCGCTCTCGTTCACCTCCAACGAGACCGACGTGATCGCCACCATCCACTGGGCCTACACGGTGCACGCGACCGGCAAGACCGCGGCGATGTACATGCAGCACTGGTGGCGTTTCACCGACGGAAAGATTGTGTTCTTCCGGGGCTCGGAGGACACCGAGCAGTCGGCCGCGGCCTTCTCATAGTCAGTCGCGCGGCCGGGCGGGCTGATCCGCGCACCGGGGGCCGCCGGGGGTCACCCGGCGGCCCCCCGGGGGCCCCCGGCGGTCAGCCGCGCGTGAGCGTGAGGGCGAGCACGGACGGCAGCCCGTACCAGTCGGTGGAGACGACGCTGGCGTGATCGGCGGCAAGCTGGGCGACCCTGGCCCGGGCATCGGCGACCGCCGGGTTGGTGTCGTTGAGGGCGGGCGTCACCGCGTGGGCATCGGTCATCACCAGGATGTAGTGCCGGGTGTCATACCAGGAGGTGTTCACGCTCGTGACATAGGTGCTGGCATCACCGTCGAAGAACACGAACCAGGGTCGGATCGTGCTGTCCGAGTACCGCGTCCTTGGATCACCGGTAGCCGCGCCGAGCACCGCCGGGAACATCATGGCGTCGCCGACCTTCCCCGCCGCGTACAGATTCCGGAGGTACGTCGAGTACTCGACGTCCGTGTGCAGCGTGTCGGTCGGGTTCGCGAGTTCGACGGTGCCCGGAATCACATAAATGATCATCTTTCCAGCCAGCGCGGAACGGCTGGGCCAGGCGTCCGCGGTGGCCGCCGCGTCGAGGTTTACATGGGTGCCACCGAGCAGGTCGGCCGGCCGGTAGATGGAGTCGGTAGCGACATTCGCCTTGATATAAGCGTCGAGTTCGTCCGGCCCCATCCCGGCTCCGTTGTCGAAGCCCGCCTTCATTTCGATCTTGACGAATACGGGACCAGCGGTCGGATGTGCCACCAGCCACCATTTGATGTCGCTCAGGCAGGAGCCCAGGTTCTGGTTCCGGTTACCGGTGTAGAGGGCCGAGGCGCTGTTGGCCACCACGCAGTTGTTGTCGTTGCCGAGCGGGTTGCTGTGGCTCACCCGCCAGCGGTGCGCGACGATGTCGTCCCACGCGTCAAGTTCGATCATGGACGAACCCGCGTCGAGCGCCTGGGCGAGATAGGTGTAGTCGGCTTTGTCGTAGGTGTTGTGCACCCCCACCGTCGTCGCATGCGACACCCGCACCGAGCCGAGAGCGGCGGCTACCGCCGGCGATGCCGGCGTCATCGACGCCACCAGCACCGCCGTGGCCACCCCGGCCACGGACAACAAGCGGCGGCCACCCCGACACAACCTCATCACGCCTCCCGGTCCCATCGGCCAGCAGCACTACTGCCCGATAATAAACGTAATAGCCACTGTCGCGAAGTCAATCCGTGAAAGTCCGATATAATCGGATCGCAGGGGAGGCGCGCGGATGAGTTCACATGATCGTCGCGACGGGGTTACCGGGCAGGATTCGGTTACTGCGGCTCAGGCCCGGTCGACCGTGGCGAGGAACGTGTCCAGCAACCCGGTGATCGTCTCGGGTTGTTCCAGCGGGCTGGTATGTCCGCAGTTCGCGACGATCTGCAGCTGGGCGCCTGGGATGCGAGCCGCGATGCGCTCCGCCTTCGCCGGTGGAGTGGCCGCGTCCTCGGCACCGACGACGACGAGGGTGGGCACCGTGATCCCGAGAATTTCATAATCCACTGGTGGGCGGTCGGCCACCCCCAGCACCGCCTTGCGCACGGCCGCGCGGTCACTGCGGTTGAGCCGGCGGACCCACTCGTCCCGCAGCGTCTTGCTGGCGGGGTCGGCCAGGAAGGCAGGGCCGAACATCTGCGGACTGACCTTGCTCAGGATCGGCTTGATGCCGAACAGACGCAGCACCCATGCCAGCTGTTTGTACCCGCCGACCTTGCCCGGCTCCTCCGGCCCGGAGCTGGTGTCCAGCAACGTCAACGAACGCAGCAACTCGCCGTGGCGGGCCGCGACGCGCTGCCCGATGAAGCCGCCCATGGACAGGCCCACCCAGTGCACCGGTCCCACACCGAGCGCCCTGATCAGGGCGACCGCATCGCCGGTGAGGGTGTCCATGTCGTAGCCGTCGACGGTCGCCGGTGTGTCCCCCTGCCCGCGCCAGTCGAGCGCCACGCACCGGTAGGACGCGCGCAGGGTCGCGATCTGGCGATGAAAAACCCAACCACTGAACAACAGACCGTGCCCGAACACAATGGTCGACGCATCCGGTCGATCGGCCGGCGCCAGGGTGTCGGTATAGGCAATCGTCGCACCGCGGACGTCGATGGTCGGCATGAGTCCCTCGTCTCGATATCTTCTTCGCGTGGTCAGGCGTTGGAGACGGTCGTTTGAGGCACCCTCATATTGCGCATGGTCACGAAAGCGGTGGCACACAGCGTTTCCTCGGCGCCGTCGGCCGAGTAGACATCGGCAGCGGCGACCGTCATGATCCGGCCCGCCTTGATGACCCGGCCGCGGGCGATAATTCGCTCGCCTTTCGCCGGGGCCAGAATTTTGACCGTGTAGTCGATGGTCATGTTCACCCATCCGGCCGGCAGCAGTGTGCCGGCCGCAGAACCCCCGGCAAAGTCCGCCAGTGAACCGAGCACACCGCCCTGAACGAAGCCGTCCTGCTGCGTGAGCTCTTTCCGGTAGGGTTGGATGATCTCGGCTTCTCCCGGCGCCATCCGGCCGAACTCGAAACCCAGATGTTGCGCGGCCGGCATGCTCAGGACCACAGCCTTCACCGCCTGCGCAAAGTCGGGGTTTTCCGCTTTCAACACGTCCATGTTCACATCCTCCCCGCTGATCGATCAATCCCTCATGCGACCGACTGCGTCCGGGGTGCCCAGAGGTCGAACCCGGCCTCCAGGTAGCGCCTTCTGGCGGCAGCCCGCATGATCTTGCCGCTGCTGGTTTTCTGCAGTCGACCCGGCAAAGTCAGCACCAGGTCGCTCACGGAAAGCTGGTGCTCGCGCGTTATTGCCGCTCGAATCGATGCGGTGACGTCTGTCGCATCCACCTTCAGTCGTTCTTCACGCTTGATTTCCTGAACCACGACGAGCTTTTCACCGTCGGCGCCGGGCACCGAGAACGCGGCACACCCACCGGGCCTCAGCGCGGGATGCGCCGACTGCGACGTGTGCTCGATGTCATGCGGGTAGTGATTCCTTCCCCGAATGATCAGCAGATCCTTCAACCTGCCCACGATGTACAACTCGCCGTCGACCACCAGGCCGAGATCTCCGGTACGCAGGTAGGTGCGTCCGATCTCACCGTCGCATTCGGCCTGGAAAGCCTCGGCCGTCACCTCCGGACGCCGCCAGTAACCCCGTGCCACGTGCTCCCCGGCAACCCAGATTTCTCCGACCTGATTCGCTGGACACGAGCGTCCCGTTTCCGGATCCACGATACGAACCGACGTTTCCGGACGGACGAGCCCGGAACCTACGAGGCTACGGCCGCGGCCGCTCGGCGCCTTGACATAGCGCTTGTGGCCCAGCTCCCCGGTATCCGCATCAATGGTGCGCGGGCCGCGGCCCTTCTCGCTGCCGGTCACGAGCAGAGTTGCCTCGGCCAAACCGTAGCACGGGTAGAGCGCCTGCGCGCTGAATCCCACCGACGCGAAGCTCTCGGAGAATCGACGCAGCGTCTCGGGACGAATCGGCTCGGCGCCGTTGAACGCGACTTTCCAGCAGCTGAGATCGAGATCCGGCAGGTCGCCTCTGGCAGCTCGTGCGACGCAGGCGTCGAATGCGAAGTTCGGTCCGCCGCTGGTGTGAGCGCGGTAGCGCGAGATAGCCGACAGCCACAGGAGAGGCCAGCGGATAAACGCCATCGGCGACATGAGGATGCTGGTCGCCCCGAGGTAGAGCGGCTGCAGAACATTTCCGATCAGACCCTGGTCGTGGAACAACGGCGCCCAGCCGACAAACGTCGAATGCTGATCGTGGCCGAACGCCCGCTGTATCATCTCCTGGTTCGCCACGAGGTTCCGGTGCGAAACCATGACCCCCTTCGGATCGGATGTGGAACCCGAGGTGTACTGCAGGAAGGCGACGGAATCAGCCGAACAGGGCTGCGGGTCGAAATCTGTGTCAACCGCGTCCACCACCTGGTCGACGGGAAACCAGTGGAGCGCCCCGCAGATCGGCTCCAGGGACTCCCTGGTGCTTTCGAGCATCGCGCTGAGGGTGAGTACAGCAGATGGTGCACAGTCCTTCACGATGCTTCGGGTCGCGTCCTGCATCCGGTTCTTGCGCGGGGGGTTGACGGGTACCGCGATGACCTGCGCGTAGAGGCACCCGAAGTACGCGACGATGAAGTCCAGACCCTGCGGGAAGAGCAACAGTGCTCTGTCACCAGGTTTGCAGCCCCGACTCAGCTGCCGGGCCACGGCAAGCGCCCGTGCGTGCAGCTCGCCGTAGGTCAGCACCGCTTCCTCCTCCCCATGTTCAGTCAGGAAAACGTACGCCCTGTTGGCCGGCTCGGCGGCGGCGCGGCCCTGGAGGATCTCCGGGAGCAGTGGTCTGTGCCTCACCATTCTCCTTCCATTGGTCGGAGGAACCCGGACGGAAGCGGCTCCAGCGAGACCGGAAGGTGCTTCAGACCGCGGACGATGAAACTGTGGTCCTGCCAGTCGAGTTCCTCGGTCCGCAGTTTCAGACGCTGCGGACGCCGGTAGAGGCGCTCGAAGGCGACCTCCGCCTGCAGCTGCGCGAGCAGCCCGCCGAGGCAGCCGTGCATTCCGTACCCGAATGCGAGGTGCCCCTTCGTGTCGCGGGTGATATCGAACTCGTCCGGCCGGCTGAACACCGCGGGGTCGCGGTTCGCGGCGCCGAGACACAGGAGAATCTGCTCTCCCGCCCGTATCTGTTTTCCGTCGATTTCGACATCGCGCGTGGCCAGGCGCTTGGTCAGCTGGAGCGGGCTGTCGTAGCGCAATGCCTCGTCGACGGTACTCTTCGCCAGCTCTGGCCGACGGTGGAGCAGGGCGCCCTGATCCGGGTGCGCAAGCAACGCGCGCAGGCCGTTGCCTATCAGGGATTTCGTGGTTTCGTTGCCAGCCACGAAGCACATGATGCAGACGAAAACGAGTTCTTCATCGCTGAGCGTGTCACCGCCGCCGGTCGCCGCGGCGAGCAGCTGGCTTATCAGGTCGTCGCCGGGCCGGGACCGGCGTTGCGCGACCACGTCGTCCAGGGCGTCCGCGAACTCTTCGACGACATCGCACACATGCGTAAAATCACCGGCTTTCATCAGCCCCGGTTCGAGCAGGAACCGGATGTCATGCGTCCATTGGCCGACGCGTTCGCGCAGGCTGTCCGGGAGCGCCATCCAGTCGCACATGACCGTGACCGGCAGCGGCGCGGCAAAGTCGGCGACGGCGTCCATACCGCCGTCGTCCCACGCCCGCTGCACCAGCTGCTCGGCAACCACCGAGATACGGGGACGGAGTTTGACGATTTCCTGTGCGGTGAACACCCGGTTCACCAGTGCACGCAGCCGCGCGTGGTCCGGGTTGTCGGTGAAGACCAGCGACTTCTTCCCCAGCCGGACGATCCGGGCTACGTTGTCGTGCGCCAGCCGATTCGCCTGCCGGCTGATCAATTGAGGTATGAGTCCGGCGCTGAACGTGCGGTCACGCAGGACGCCCGCCACGTCAGCATGCCGCGTGAGCACCCACATCCCCAGCGTCCGGTGGACGGGCTGTGTCTGGCGAAGCTGCCGATAGAGCGGGTAGGGGTCGCGTCGGAACTCGGCGCTGAACGGGTTGAACCGAATGGGCGCCGGCCTGGGTCCGGCGGTGTCGGCAGTTGTCGTGCTACCCGTCTCCGACGTCATCCCGCCGGCACCCCACGACCGTTGAAATAGGTGCTCCTGAAGGGCTGAAGAACGAGCCTGAGCAGGCAGATCTTTCCCATCCGGAAGCCAAGAGCAGAGAGTTTCAGATAGCGCTCGTACCGGGCGACCACCTCCGCTCCGACGAGATGAACGGCTTCCTCGCGGTGCATTCGCAGCCGACGTGCCCACTGTTCACACGTCCAGGCGTAGTCGAGCCGGCCGTTGTGCACCGATTGCACCTCGAAAATACCCTCCGCAGCGGCGGTGATCTCCGCGAGCGTCGGCAGATCCGCTGCCGGAAATATCTCCCGCTGGATGAAGTGGCTCGCGTTCTGGCGGGACATGTTCGCGTAGGCGATGGTCTGCAGCGACAACACGCCGTCCTTGTTCAGCCAGGTGCGGCAGCGGGTGAAGAACTCCCGGTACAGGTGGATCTTCTCAGCTGACGAGTCCTCGGGGGTGGCGAAGTGCTCAAAGGCGCCGATGGAGATAATTCCGTCGAACTGGATGTCGGGTTCGTAGTGCAGCCAGTTCTGCGTACGCACTTCCACACCTGGGTACTCCTGGGACCGGACGAAAGCCGCCTGCTCATCACTGAGCGTGAGACCGACCGACCGTTGAACGCGGCAGCTCTCCGCCAACCGCTTCAGGATCGCGCCCCACCCACAGCCGATGTCGAGCACGGTCGCGGCACCATCGGCACGAATTGCATCCAGGTGAAATTGCAGCTTCCGCTCCTGGGCGGTTTCGAGTGTGTCGTCGGCGCCTTCCCGCATCGCACACGAATAGGTGAGCGACTGGTCGAGCCAAAGACGGTAGAACGCGTTCCCGGCATCGTAGTGATGCCGGATGGCAGCCGCCGCACCGGCGGTACGGTCGCTTTCGAATGATTCAGTCACGGCTACGCCACGTGCCGCTGATTCTGCTCGTACAGATGTGCGGCGATTGCATTGATGGTCGGGTTCTCGAACAACGCCTCGGGCGGCAGGTCGACGCCGTAGCGTTCCTCTATCTCCATCAGCAGGGCGACGGCGAGGGGGGAATCGATTCCCAGCCGATCAAAGTCCGCGTCCAGGTCCACCGCCTCGACCGGCAGGTCGAGGAGACCCGCAACATACTCCTGACACCATTGCGCAATCGCTTCTCTGCTCGGCTTCAAGGTGCTCGCTCCCTATGCCGTGGTACTGGGGACCGGATTGCCGTTCTCAGGTTTGCGCCTGGCCGCCATCCGCTCTGCGGACGGAATCTTGACATCCCATGCCAGGCCGCAGGCCGCAAGCATTTTTATGAGCCAGTATCCCGGATCGAGGCGGTACCATTTCAACCCGAAAGAAGCCGAATCGGTGAAAGCATGATGGTTGTTGTGCCACGATTCACCAAAGGTCACCAGAGCAAAGACACCGCCGTTCCTGCTGTTCTCCCTGGATTCGTAGGGACGTGTGCCGAACATGTGCAGGAAGGAGTTGATCGCCCAGATGATATGCTCAAGAACGAAGATCCGCACGAAACCGCCCCAGAGCAGACCGCTGACCGCTCCCTCCCAGCTCTGATAGACGAGACCGCCGACGAGCGCGGGGAGCAGCAGCCCGAGCAGCACCCAGTAGTAATAAAGGCGGGTGACCCGCACCAGGGCACGGTTCTTAATCAGATCCGGCGCATAGTGAATGATGTTCGGGTATTCGTGCCGGCGCATCCACAGGAAGTGGGAGTGGGCCAAGCCGCGCAGCCGACCCGTCAGACCGTCGCCGGCGAGATTCGGCGAGTGGGGGTCGCCCTCGCGATCACTGCACTCGTGGTGTCGCCGGTGCAGAGCAACCCAGGACACCAGTCCGCCCTGGCCGGCCATCGAGCCGAGTACTGCGAGCGCCGTTGCCACGGACGGCGCAGCCTTGAAGCTACGATGCGTGAAAAACCGGTGATAACCGACGGTGACACCCAGTCCGGTCACGAGCCACATCGAAAAAAGCAGGGCGATTTCAGTGGCACCGATCGGATGTACCGCAAGGAAAGCAAAAGCGGCGGCGGTACCGAAGATCGGGAGAACATCGAACAGCAGAAAGTGGCGGCGCTGCAGGCGGTGCAGATAGGGATTGCTGATCGATTTTTTGCGGGGAGTGGATCCGTCCGCTCCGAACTCGGGTTCGGGAATGTACGCTGCGGGCTGGACGCCAACCATTCTCGACCGCCCCCTCCTGAGTACTATGCCGAGGTCGCATGCCAGACGGTCCTGACCGTAACAGCCGACGAAGCCGGACCCGAGCGATGCAGTGAAGTCCTATCGCAGGATAGGACTTCGTTATCAGGTTCCCGGTGCCGTTGAACCAAAGTACCGGATATCGCGAAAGGCGCCGGGTTCGGGATGGCAGGCATCCTGCCGGGCACCTTTTGTTCACTGGAAGGGGTCACAATGTTTCCCGGCGATTCCGGAACGGTCGTGGCCCCGGACCCGGCCGTCGGCGCCACCGGCCGACCGATCCTCGGCTGGTCCACCGGCGGACGGGACGGATCCGGGCTGTCCTGACCTGGCTCACGGCGACCGCGAACGGCCGGCGGGCCAATCCGTCACCAATCGGATGCACTAGGCATACACCGGACTGGATAGAATTCATCCGAGGATCTTTTAAAGATCGACATCGAGACCGGCGCCGGGACCGGGTCGGCTGGCATGCCACGCCCGGTGCCGCAGACTGGTGGCGGCAAGCCGCGGGATGATGCCGGAAAGAGGAGAAGTCAGGCAATGAGCCGGTATGGCTACGACCCCGCCCGGCGTGCGCTCATCGTCTCCTGGGCGACCGGAACCGGCGACCTGGCCGCAACCGTCGCCGTTCTCCCCCCGGCAACCACCGACAGCGACGCTCTACGACTGGCAGAACAACTGAGCTTCCTCACCGCCGCGGCCTGGCGCACCTACACCCACCCGGCCAGCGCCACCCCGAGCCTTGCCACCGGCAGCGAAGGATGGCGCCGCCACAGTGACCGCCAGGCGTTCACCAGCGTGCTCACCGCGATTCGCCACCCCCAACTGCCCCACAACGGCACCCAGCGCCAGTCCTACGTCATCGTGCACGAGGCCGCACACCGCGTCGGCCGGGCCCTGCACGCGATCGGCAGCCAGGACCTCACCGAAAAGATCACCACCGATGTCCGGGCCGAACTCGACGCCATCGAACAGGCCGAATGCGGCGACCTGACCGGACGGGCCCGCCAGGCCATCACCCTGACCCGCGCGGACGCCTCCCCCGTCCAGGTCGCGGCCGCCGACGCGATCCTGGCCGACGATCCCTTTGGGAACACCCGCCTGTGCACCGACATCGACCCGGCCGCCGCCGCGACCGCCGCGGCCCACTGGCTCCACGCCGCGGCCACCGTCGCCGCGCACCACACCGGGCTCGACCCCACCCAGATCCTCATCGAGGCCGACAACATCGAAGCGCTCCCCCACGAAAGCCCCACCGTCGTCCTCGAACGCATGGGAACCGGAGAGACACCCCGGGACGTCGTCCTCCAGCTGATCACGGACGCCATGGCCGTCGCCGAGGGCGCCATCCCCGACCTCGACACTCTCCTGGCCGCCATCGACGCCGCCCACGAACGCGCGGACTCGTTCGAGGACCAGCCGGACGAACTCCGGCACACGCTGATGCCACCCCGGCTCACCCCCCTGGACCCGGCCCGGCCCGCCACCGACCTTCTCGAAGACCTCCTCGCCGGGATCCACGGCTGCTGGCTGCTCTACCGCGAATACACCGAGTCCCCAGACGCCGACCCCGACGCCGGCTGCACGGACGAAGCCGACGATGACAACCCCACCGGCGCACCCGGCGCACCCGACGAGGAACGCATCACCACGACGTTTCTCGACCAGGTGCGGGCGGCAGCAGCCGCACGACGCTCCGAACTGCTGTAACACCCCTTGCGGCCCGAAACCGGGACGCGCAGCATGTCGTGATCTTAGAGCGACCGGCAATAGGGGACGCGGCGTCGCGGGGCTGGGGCACGCACCTCGCGTCATCGCTGCCTGCACGCCGCTGCCCGCACGCCGCTTCGCGCCCCACGGGTACCCCGGCTCCATCGGCCCAAGTAGAACACCACTACTTGGACCTCCTCGCACCTCGCGGCGCATCCACCCCAACCCCACTCCTTGATCCGCATTCCCTTCGGTGCGACGAGTGGAAGGATGACGTCAGGAGGCGCCGGTTTTCGGGCGGAAAATGTATGCCAACCATCCACTCGTGCTGGACCGGCTACCCACCAAGGCGTCGCTGCCACAGCGGCTACACATCCCCGCGGGCCGCGCCGGGCCCAGCCAGGCAGACATGCGGAAGCCTGCGGCCCTGCGGCCCCCGGTCCGCCAGGTGCTGTTCACCTTTGGCGTCCTGCAACATGTCCAAGAGCGGGCCGTGCCGACGCCTTGGCCTCCTCCACCGACCAGCTCGCCCCCGGCACGTGATGCGGGCGTTCACTCTGCCCGAGCTTCACCTGAGCGCGCAGCTCACCGGGCTGCGGGTCGTGGACACCGCCACCGGCTACGACCCACCCTGGGCTCGGCGCCGGTAGGTCCATGGATGAGGCGTTGTGGCGTAACCCGGCGTCGGCGTTCGTGACGTTCGCGGTCACGGCGTCGATCCTCAACGCCGACACAAACGCCAGCACATCAGGTATCTATCGGATCAAATGGGCATCATCGCAGGATTGGGCTGCCACACTGATCGTGTGGTGCGTCCGAGCCTTCGCGGCCCCGAACGGGCGGTGTGGCGGGCGTTCCCGCGTGGCGACGTCGTCGATTTACGGGGGCGAGCGGACCGAACGGTTCGCGCGAGCGTGCTGCGCACGCTCCTGTTGGGCGCCCAACAGGCCGAGCCTGGTCATTTCGCCACGCTCAATCTGATCGGCGCACGCATTGTGGAAATTCTCGACCTGAGCAACACCGACGTGCCGCATCTGGTGCGCCTGCGGGACTGCCAGTTCGATGAACGGCCCGATCTGCACAGTGCCCGGACCCAACAGATTGATCTTGCCGGCTCGACGTTCCCGGGCCTGCGCTGCTCCGGTGCGATAATCGATGGAACCCTGCGGCTGACCGGCTGCCGCTCGACAGCGGAGATCCGGCTGGTCGGTGCCCGGGTCGCGGGAACTTTACTCCTGAACGCCGCCAGGTTTGAAGGCACGGAAAGTGCCCTGAACGCAACACGACTCACGGTCGGCAACGACATCCTCGGGCAGAAGGGCTTGATCTGCCGCGGCGAAGTATGCCTGAGCCACGCCGAGATCGGCGGCTCCGTGCGGTTCGACGGCGCACATCTGAGCAATCCAGGCGGGTCCGCATTGTCCGCGCCGGACATCGTGGTAAGCGCCGTCATGAACTGCTGCGAGGGCTTCCGCGCCGAGGGCATGGTCGAGCTGTCCTACGCGAGCATCGGCAGCCATCTCTCCTTCGAGCAGGCGACGCTGTCCAACCCGACCGGTACGGCGCTGGCGTGCAAGCATCTCGACGCACGCGAGCTGGTGCTGCTCACCGCTACCCCGATCGACGGCGAGGTAGACCTACGCCACGCCCGGCTCGGCCTGCTCCGCGACGACCCGGCGACGTGGCCGGACACGCTTCGCCTCGACGGGCTGACCTACGACGCGCTGACCGACATCCACGGTGTGGATCGGTTGCGCTGGCTTCGACGCGACCCGCCCGGATACCTGCCCCAGACCTACGAGCAGCTCGCGGCGGCGTACCGGCGGCAGGGACGCGAGGGGGATGCGCGGGCTGTCCTGCTCGCCAGACACCGCCGCCGCCGGGAGTCGCTTCCGCCGGCACTCCGAGCCTGGGGATACCTGCAGGACCTCACCGTCGGGTACGGGTACCTCCCGACCCGCGCCGCCGCCTGGCTGGTCGCGCTCCTGGTGGCCGGCGGCGTCACCTTCGGCCTGCACCATCCACAGGTCGTCGCGGGAAGCAACCCGCCCGGCTTCAATTCCGTGATCTACACCCTCGACCTGTTGATCCCCGTCATCGACTTCGGGCAGCAGAACGCATTCGACCCACACGGCGCGCTGGCATGGCTGGCCTACGGTCTCATCGCCGCAGGGTGGATCCTCGCGACCACCATCGCCGCCGGCATCAGCCGCACCCTGGGCCCCAATTAGGGCCTACAGCAGCGCCCGCAAGTCTTCCACGGTCAGGCCCGCATCCACGAGTATCTGGCGAAGAGTGCCCTTGACACGGACCAGCTCAAAGCCGGCCTTCTGCAGCGCTCTGACGACGTCCTTGCCGGGACCAGACACCGTCCTCGTCCTGCCCGACCGCGTATGGGATGTGCGCCACTCGGCCCATAGCCATCACGATACGCCGCACGCCAGCACCGGGTGAGGCGGTCCGTGCCGGCCCGGTCGTAGGCGGATGATGGGATGGTGATGTCCAGATTACGCGGCGGTGCCGAGGACGTCCGTTCCCGGGTGGGCGGGCAGGTCCTGGGGCTGGTGGCCGGCCCGCGGGGCCCGGAACGACATGAACGGATCTTTGTAGCCGCCGGTGAACGCTGGTTCGCCGACGACCGCCCGATCCGACGTGTCCACGCGGATATGTCGATGTTCGTCGGAGGCATGCGGGCGCTGCTGCTGCAGTCGCTGCATCCGTTGGCGATGGCCGGGGTGGCCGGGCATTCGGACTACCGCCACGATCCGTGGGGGCGCCTGCAGCGGACCAGTCTCTTCCTGGCGGCGACAACGTTCGGGCCGACCGAGGAAGCCGAGCGGGCCGTTGCCCGCGTCCGGGGAATCCACCGGCGGGTGCACGGCACCGCGCCGGACGGACGGGCCTATGCGGCCTCGGATCCGCACCTGCTGGGCTGGGTCCACGTCGCGGAGGTCGACAGCTTCCTGACCGCCTATCAGCGTTACGGCAACGGCGCGGCGCTCACCCCGGCGCAGCGGGACGCCTACGTCGCCGACACCGCGCAGGTGGCCACGAAACTCGGCGTCATCGATCCGCCGCGCACCGAGGCCGAGCTGGTGAAACGACTCGCCGAATATCGGCCCGAGCTCACCGGAACCCCGCAGGCCCGCCAGGCCGCACGGTATCTCCTGCTGCGTGCGCCGCTGCCCGTCGCGGCGCGGCTACCTTACGGCGCACTTGCGTCGGCTGCCGTCGGATTGATGCCGGTATGGACCCGCTGGCCGCTACGGCTCCCATACCTTCCCGCGGCCGAGGCCACCGTCGGGCGTCTGGCCGGATGGGGTGTCCTCGCCGGTATCCGATGGGCGACACGTCCGCCCGCCCCTGCCAGCCATCACGGCACGGACGGCTGATGGCAACGGCAACGGCAACGCGGGACGCGGGACGGCGGCGATTGCCTGGACGGGCTGCAGATCGTGCGGCAGTCCCTGGAGGACGTCTACCTGGAGCTGACCGGGCCGCCGTCCGCAGTCGGGGCGGACCGGCTCGCCAGCGCCGACATCCCCACGGGCGTGACGCTGCTACGGCTCCTGGTGATGCTGCTGGTCGGAGCGGCCAGTTTCTGCGCGCTCGCGTTCGCGGTCACCGCAGTGATCCCCAACGCCGACGCATCGGCCGCGATCGTCAACGCGACCATCCTGCCCCTGTTGTTCCTGTCTGGAATCTTCGTCCCGCTCGGCGACAACGCACCGGCCTGGATTGTGTGGATCGGCCGGATCTTTCCGGTCAAGCACTTCGCGACGGGGATCCAGGCCGGTTTTCTGGGGACCACCTTCCACTGGACCGACGTCGTCATCGTCGCAGCCTGGGGAGCAGCCGGCCTACTCGCCGCGATCCGCTTCTTCAGCTGGGAACCACGAAACGGCTGAACAGACTCGGCCATCGCCGATGGGGAACCCGCCGGTCAGGCGCGCAGAACGGTCAGGCGCGCAGAACGGTGACCGGGCGACCGGACGGGCTGTTCACCTGCTCAAACCTGGTGCGGTCGGCAATAGGCGCGACCTCGGGCCGACGGTCGAAGACCACCAGGACACCGCGGTCGAGACCGAGCCGGTCGAGGTAACCATCCAGCTGAGCCAACCCCCGGGCCAGCGGATCGGGTTCGCCGGCGCGCCACACCTTCAACTCGATCGCCTCCCGCTGCCAGCACCGTGTGCCGGCCGAGTTCTGATAGGGCCAGCGCACCAACAGGTCGATCCGGCCCCGGCCGATGCCATACTCCCGCTCGACATACCCACCACCATTGACCACCCGCTGCAAATAACCCATCAACACCAGCTGCGGGGCCACCTCATGGTAGACAACCCCGGCGGTGAGCACCTCACCGTGCTCACGCCAGAACTCGGCGAACTCCCGCAACAGCATGTCGAAATCGAACCGGCCGTCGCTCAGCACGAAACTGCGCGGGTCAGCAACGACATTGACCTCCACGTTGGCCGTGAGCACCCGGGCGATCACCTCGCGGTAGATCGGGTTGGCGATACGCA
>NZ_CAUVXG010000083.1:0-16128 GCF_963555885.1 Protofrankia sp. Cr2 | reverse complement strand
TAAGAGCGCCCGGCAATAGGGGAGTGGATCAAGGAGCGGTGCTGGGGCACGTAGATCGCGAGGCGGAGGAGGAAGGCACCCTGGTGTCGGGTGTCGACCGACGACAACGATGCGAGGTGCGTGCCCCAGCACCACGACGCCGCGCCCCCTATTGCCGGTCGCTCTAAGCGTCGCCTCGGGTCAGCGGCTGCACCGCTGCACCGCTGCACCGGACCGCCGAGGATCGTTGCCATGGCCGCCGCCGTCCGGCACATGTTGATCATTTGGAATCACCCGTCCAGAAACCGGGAGCGCCATGGCAGTCGAATGTCACCTCTACCTACCCCAGCTGCGGATGTCGATGGAGGGCATCGTCGAGCGTGCGGGTGCCGCGGAACGCACCGGTTTCACCGGCATCGCGCTGATGGACCATCTCGCCCCGCCCGGTGCGCTGGACGCGCCGATGTTCGAAGCGATCGTGTCCGCCACCTGGCTGGCCGCCCGCACGGAGCGGCTCGCCGTGGGTCACCTGGTGCTCTGCGATGCGTTTCGGCATCCAGCGCTGCTGGCCAAGCAGGCGGTCACCCTCGACCATGCGTCCGGGGGCCGTTTCGAGCTGGGGCTGGGCTGGGGTTCCGTGCCCGATGAGATCGAGGCATACGGCGTCGGTGACGTCGCGCCGCGGGTGCGCGTCGCCCGGTTGGCCGAGACCCTGGAGGTCCTGCAGCGGCTGTGGTCCGGCGAAACGGTGAATTACCAGGGGATCTACCACACGCTCCGCGATGTCCGCCCTCGCCCGACCCCGCTGCGACACATCCCGATCGTGATCGGCGGAACGGGGCTTCGCACGCTCGACCTGGTGGCCACCTACGCCGACTGGTGGAATCTACCCATGACCGCCCTTGAGCACCTCGACCGGTTGCGGCCGCGGGCAGGCAAGGCCCGGGTCTCCGTTCAGCAGCTCGTCACCGTCATCTCGACGGAAGCGGAGCGGACGGCGACGGTCGCCACCGCGCTGCGCCGATTCGGCCCGATGGCCGGCGAGGCTGGGATGGTCGTCGGGAATGTTCGCGAGCTGACAACTCATTTCCGCGCGCTTGCCGACCGCGGTGTGGAGCGCTTCTACACCTGGTTCACCGATTTCGCCCCGACGCCGACGCTGGAAATATTCGGTGAGGTCATCGCGGCGCTGCGCTGAGGCATTCCACGCCTTCCACGCCTCCGCGCGGCACATGTGCGGTGCGGAGGGGTGCGGAAGACGCTCTTATTTCGGTGGGAATCGCAGCGCGCCGTCGAGGCGGATAACCTCGCCCACCCTCTTACAGAGCGATCGTTCCGGCACTGACCATCCGCCGGCATTCCG
Source organism: Protofrankia sp. Cr2 (assembly GCF_963555885.1). Taxonomy (NCBI): domain Bacteria; kingdom Bacillati; phylum Actinomycetota; class Actinomycetes; order Frankiales; family Frankiaceae; genus Protofrankia; species Protofrankia sp. Cr2. The sequence goes on along the minus strand of NZ_CAUVXG010000083.1, from coordinate 14,786 downwards.
GGACCGCTGCTACCGACCCGTCGATGACCTAGTTTTTGGCGAATCCCGCGGCGCAGAAATCCCACACCTCGTCGGCGGTGATGGGATGGGGGTTCTCGTCGGCGACGCCGCTGGACCGGGCGACGAACATGACCGTCTCCATCGTGAGCGCGGCCGCGCGGCGGGGCTTGAGGCTGGAGCGCAGGTGCCCGGCGGCCTCGGCGTGCGACATCATTTCGGTGAACAGCGCGAGCATCGGCGCGTGGGCGACCTTCACTTCGGCAGGATGGGAGATCAGCAACTGCGGGGCGAAATCGCTGAACAGCGGACGCTGTGCGGTCGGGTCGGGCCGGGAGAGTTCGAACAGCAGGTGGACGGCGACCTTCAGCTGGTCCAGGGGATCGGACTGGTCATACGCGGCCGCGCGGATCTGGTCGGTCCCCCGACGCAGGGCGTCTTCGAACAGGGCGAGCAGTAGCTCATGCTTGCCGCCGAAGTGCTGGTAGAAGCTGCGCAGCGATTGGCGGGACCGGTCGACGACCTCCTGCACGGTGAAGTCGGTACCGCCCTTCTCCGTGATGATAAGGTGGGCGGCGTCGAGGAACCGCATCACCGTCCGCTCGGCCCGGAGCTTCGCGGCCTTGGTGGAGCGCTCGACTGCGCGCTGCTTCCAGGCTGGTTCTTCGCTTGGCATGATCACGGGCAGCTCCGTCTTCTGCGCCATGTGCAGAATCTTACTGCACGATATTGGTTGGCCCACCGCATCCGCTGAATTATGAGGAGACTCTTACTTTTATTCTCAGAGAATGGTATTCTCGCACCAGTTCGCTCGGAATGCTAGCGAGCGAGGGCCGTTCGTGACGTGGAACTCCCAGACCGACCCTGAGATCGTGGTGCCGTTCAGCCCAGGTGAGGCGCTGTCCGGTTCGGCGTTCGATGGACGCCCAGGCCCTGCGTCTGCTCGGCTCCGCGGCACTCGCGCCCGCCGCCCGCAGCGAGCAGGACGTCGCGGCCCTCTCCGTGGCCGCCCGTTGACCGCGGCGGAGGCCGCGACAGTCTGCATGGTCAACAAGGTGGTGCCCCGTGACCGGCTGGACGCCGAGACCAGGGCGCTTGCCGAGCACATCGCCACGATGCCGTCGTTCGGGCTGTGCCAGGCCAAACGTGCGGTCAACCAGACCATGGACCTGCAGGGCTTCTACGTCGCGATCCAGTCGGTCTTCGACATTCACCAGACCGGGCACGGCAACGCCCTGAGCGTCAACGGTTACCCGGTTCTGATGCGGCTGGACGAGATGAAGGCAAAGATGCAGTAGGTCCACAAGTGAACGAGAACGTCCGCGACGCCGCGTCCCTATTGCCGGGCGCGCTACGAAGGAGGAATGACGGTGCCGCAGCGGCCAGGCTCCCCGGGACCAGATGGCGGCGGGCCGCGACCCCTGGCGGGGCTGCTGGTGGTCGGGCTCGAGCAGGTCGTCTCGGCTCCGATCGCCACCCGCCACCTCGCCGACATGGGAGCGCGGGTGGTGAAGGTCGAGAACCCGCGCGGCGGTGACTTCGCCCGGCACTACGACGGCGCGCAGGCCGGCATGGCCGCCCACTTCGTCTGGGTCAATCGGGGCAAGGAGTCGCTGAGCCTCAACCTGGCCGACCCACGTGGCGCGGCCGTGCTGGAGCGGCTGCTGAGCCGGGCTGACGTCCTCATCCAGAACCTCGCCCCCGGTGCGGCAAGCCGGCGTGGGCTCGACGCCGAACATGCCTGCGCCCGGCATCCCCGCCTGATCGCGGTCGACATCTCCGGCTACGGCGAGGGCGGTCCGCTGTCCCACAAGCGGGCCTACGACCTGCTGGTGCAGTCCGAAGCCGGATCGTGCGCGGTCACCGGCGAGCCGGGCCGGCCGGCCAAGGCCGGGATCCCCCTGGCCGACCTCGGCGTCGGGATGTACGCCCTGACCTCGGTGCTCGCCGCGCTCTACGCCCGGGCGGCGACCGGGCGCGGCTCGGCGATCTCGGTCAGCATGTTCGACGTGGTCGCCGAGTGGATGGGTTACCCGTTGAACTTCACGATGGGCACCGGCATCGAGCAGGACCCGGTCGGGGTGGGCTCGCCAGCTGTGGCGCCCTACGGCGCCTATGTGACGGCCGACGGGCAGACGGCCGTGCTCGGGACCACCAACGACGGCGAGTGGCAACGGCTGGCCCGCTCGGTGCTCGGCCGGCCGGACCTCGCCGACGACCCGGCCTTCGCCGGCAACGCCGACCGGGTCCGCGAGCGGTCCCAGCTCGACGAGGTGATCGGCACATGGGCCAAGGGCGTCACTCTCAAGGAGGCCCAGGAGATCCTGGACGCGGCCGGGCTCGGCAACGCGCGCCTCAACGGTGTCCAGGACGTGCTGGACCATCCGCACCTGGCCGCCCGCGGGCGCTGGCGCGACGTGACGACGCCGACCGGGGTCGTGCGCGCGCTGCTGCCGCCGCCGGTCGCAGCCGAATGGTCGCCGCCGATGGACGCTGTGCCCGCGCTCGGCGAGCACACCGACGCTGTGCTTGCCGAGCTGGGCTACGAGCCCGCCGAGATCGAGGCATGGCGGCGCGACGGGGTCATCTGACCCCCTGTGCGTGCGGTGCGTGCGCGAGCGCGCGCCGCAGCGGCCGAGGCGGAACGGGTGATCGTTTCAGTCTGACCCTACGGGACGGCGTCGGCCCAGCTCGCAGCTCCGTGAGCCAGCCGGGCCGACATCTCGTGTATAACCCCGCTCGTGCTGAGGACATCCGCCGTCACGATGGCGATGCGTAGCCGGATGATGATGGTCTCCGGCCTTCTCTGCATGTCCTGACCGACTGACGAGGAGGCCCCCGACCCGGAGCCTCCTCAACCCGAAGCGGCGACCGGCGGGGCAGAAGGGCCGTGATGGGTCGCTACTTTGTGACGACAGCAATTCCGTATGTCAACGGTAGACCGCTGACTTTCGTCGCGCCACCGAAACAATCATACGCCTCGGCGATCAGGGAAACCGCTACGTCGAAGCCGTCGCACCATGGACGCTGGCGAAAGACGAACGCAAGGATGGCACATCATCGCAACCGCTTGATGCAGCGCTCGGCGAACTCGTTGAAACATGTCGAGTGTTGGCAGTGCAGCTGGAACCCTTCCTTCCTGAAGCTGCTCACCGCATCGCCCGACAGTGCGGTGACAACGGCCAGACCGTTGCCGAGCCGCTACCGGTCTTCCCCCGTCTGGAAGCAAGGAAAATGCTGTGATCTTCTATTTCAACGGAGATCAAAATTCTGTTTGGGGACGGCAGCTGTCGATTTTCGTTCTCCTGTGTCCGCCGGGTGGGGAATCAGGACCCGGGGTTGCTGTGGGAGTACCGACCCCGGGCCGTTGCTGTTCCGGCGTTCGATCCGGGAACCGCCCGCCGGAAGATTTATTACGGCGAGACGGTGAGATCAACGAGGAACGACACGCCCGCGACCTGCGAGGCCCATGAAATGGGGCAATAGGTAATAAAAATTATCAGGTAAGCAGAGCCGTCAGATAGTCAGAATCGACACACCAGCCGTGCCGGGTGCGCTGTACAGTTGGCCGTAACCCACTCGCGGGTTTTCTGGTACCTGCCGATCGCCCGCATTCCCGCGCAGCTGCAGGACCAACTCGTGAATCTGACGCAGGCCCGACGCCCCGATGGGTTCACCATTGGCGATCAAACCGCCGTCGGTGTTGACCGGAATGCGCCCACCAATCTCCGTGGCGCAACCTCGTGTTCGGGCTCTACGCTGAAGGTGCTGAAGGCCATGGCCAGCAGGCGCCGGCAGCTTCGAGGTAAACAATCTCCACTTCAAGGTGCTGGCGCAGGGCCTCGGCCCGGATGGTCATGAGCCTTCCGATCTCTCAGCCGTGCCGGCCGTCGTACCGAACGTCCCCGCCGCCCATGGCAACCCCGTCCCAGACGTCCCGTTCATCCCTGGTCATGGCGATCGTGGCTCCCTGCGCTGTCCGGTCATCGTTCCTCGTAGCCCAGCTCACGAAACGCGGGGGCAGCCGCTATCGGCGCCAGGGCAAGATCCTCTGGATCGAACAGTTCCAGAGCGACCGATGTGTATCATGAACGACGGCCATGCTTCTCACCATCACATAGTGATTAATTCCTGACTATCTGACTATCTGACTATCTGACTAAGAGCGTCCGGCAACAGCTGACAACTCAGGGCTGCCGGGAAGTGTTCGTGATCGTAACCGTGGTGCGAGGAGGGGTGCGCGAACGGTGGACAAAGTGGTTGCGAGTGCGGCTGAGGCGGTCTCCGGCATCGGCGACGGAGCATCGTTGGCGGTGGGCGGGTTCGGTCTGTGTGGCGTCCCGAGCACGCTGATCGAGGCATTGATGAATGCGGGCATCACCAATCTTGAGACGGTCAGCAACAACTGTGGGGTCGACCGCTGGGGGCTGGGGGTTCTTTTGCGAGCCGGCCGCATCCGTCGCACGACCGGGTCCTATGTCGGTGAGAACAAAGAGTTCGAGCGGCAGTTCCTCGGCGGGGAGCTGGAGGTCGAACTCGTTCCCCAGGGGACGCTGGCCGAGCGGCTGCGGGCCGGCGGGGCGGGGATCCCGGCTTTTTACACCCCGGCAGGGGTGGGAACCCAGGTCGCCGACGGCGGTCTGCCGTTGCGGTATGACGGGGCCGGTGGCGTCGCGCTTGCCTCGCCGCCGAAAGAGATCCGGGAGTTCGACGGGGTTCGCTATGTGCTGGAGCGGGCGATCGTCTGTGATTTCGGGTTGGTCCATGCGTGGAAGGGCGACCGGCACGGCAACCTTGTCTACCGGGCGAGCGCTGCGAACTTCAATCCGTTGTGTGCCGCCGCGGGCACGGTGACGATCGCCGAGGTGGAGGAGCTCGTCGAACCGGGTGAGCTGGACCCGGCCGAGGTCCACACCCCTGGCATCTTCGTGCAGCATGTCGTCTGTGTCCCCCACCGCGAGAAGCAGATTGAGAAGAAGACGGTGACGCAGTGAGCGCGGGGGCCTCCGCGCCGCGGCGCGTGGATGCTGCGACGGAGGGACGGGAAGAATGGCACTGACGCGGGTAGAGCTCGCCGCACGGGTGGCGCGGGAGCTCGTCGACGGCCAGTACGTCAATCTGGGTATTGGCTTGCCGACGCTGGTACCGAACTATCTCCCGGCCGGTGTCACGGTCGTCCTGCACAGCGAGAACGGGATTCTCGGTGTGGGGCCCTACCCGACCGAGGACGCCATCGATCCGGACCTGATCAACGCGGGCAAGGAGACGGTCACGGTGCTGCCAGGGGCGTCGTTCTTCGACTCTGCGGCATCGTTCGGAATGATCCGCGGAGGGCACGTCGACGTCGCGGTGCTCGGCGCCATGCAGGTATCCGCCGCCGGCGATCTGGCCAACTGGATGATCCCCGGGAAGATGGTGAAGGGCATGGGCGGCGCGATGGACCTGGTCCACGGCGCCAGGCACGTCATCGTGATGATGGAACACGTGGCTCGGGATGGCAGCCACAAGATCCTTGACGAGTGCACGCTGCCGCTGACCGGCCAGGCCTGTGTGCACCGCATCATCACCGACCTGGCGGTTGTCGACGTCGAGCCCGGTGTCGGTCTGATCCTGCGGGAGACCGCACCCGGGGTAACCGTGGACGACGTCCGCGCGGCTACGACACCGGAAATCAAGGTCGTTCTCAACTGACCGGATCGTTCGATCGGATAGACCCTCAGTGGTCAGCGAGCGCGGCCGGCCCCGCGTCCGGCAGATGGTCACCCGGATGAACCCGGTCCAGCGGCAGCTCTACGACCTGTTCGCGCTGGAGCGCTACGCGCCCCAGCGCTGACGTGGGTAATACACCCAATTAAGATCAAAATCTTTCTGACCAGCGAAAACGCTTCGAAGAGGCCAAGATCTTTGGAAACTCGGGCTAGGATGCCGCTGAATAACGGCGTTCGATCCGCGAGCGGGCGAATGCCTCGATCCCTTACAGGTCGCTCCGCTGCGGCGGCCCGGCGGAGGTGAACGCGGTGCCGGGTGGGTCGACGGCCCAGTCCGGAGACTCTCCCCATCTCTCCTCGTATACGAGCTCCGACATCGGCCGCCGACGCACCGGACCGTGCCGGCCGGCAGGCTTACCTAAGGTGATGGTGCCGGCGATGGACGTGTTCGCAGGAATGCCGAGCAGCTCCCGCAGTTCCGTGTCGACGACAGCGTTCCAGCCGGTGAAGGCGCCGCCGTACCCGAGAGCGCGGGCCGCGAGCAGCAGGTTCTGGCACGCTGGGTACACGGATGCGCCCTCGCTGGGCGTCGGTTCGCGGTAGCGGACCAGACACGGCAGGATCAGCACGGGTACCCGTTCGAATTCGTCGACGAACTGCTGCATCGTCCGTGCCATGCGAGCCTTGGGGGAGTCCTCCACTGCTCCGGACCCGGTGTTGTAACGGTCCGTTTCGCGTTTGGCACCCCAGGCCCGCCGGGCGCCGTCGCCGATCAGTTTCTTCGCCGCCCTAGCCTTCGGGCCGTCTGTCAGGACGAGGAAACGGAACGGTTGCCGATTGGAGCCGCTGGGAGCTCGGGTGGCGGCGAAGAGGATGGCGCGCAGCGCATCGGGCGCAATCGGTTCGGCGCGGTAGCGGCGGATCGCCCGAGTCGTCACCATGCCTGCCAACAGGCCTACGGTGTCCGGCGGAAGCGCGGTCGCCCCGAGGTCGTGGGCACTGTCAGAGCTCTCAGCACACATCATCGCCCCGGAACCTCGGCTGCTGTTCGGGCATCCGGCTCCTCCTGTTGTGCTGATTCTCGGGTCCGTCCGAAGCTGTCCGGGGCCAGAATGCCCGTACTACACAATGCCCGTACTAGTAGACACCCCCGTCTTCCGTCCTCGTCATGTCACCCCTCCGCTCGCTTGCGACACCGAACATAACGACGTCCTATCGTCCTATCGCACGTCGACCTGTGCTGAGTGTCCACCATCTCGCCCCTCCTTGATCTCGTCAGTCCTGTTGTCAGTCCTGTTGGGTGCCTTGGATCGTCTCGATGTAGATCTCGCGTTCGGGTTGAGACGGCCGTCCGGCGCGGCACGCCTTGCTCGGCGTAGGGCCGACGGGCGGGGTGAGGACGATGACCCCCGACACCGCCGAGGGCGGGTGTCGGGCCTGCCCACGTCCGTCGAGGCTCAGCCGCTGGCGGCCGGCGTCAAGGCGGTGGAGCTGGGTTCTCATGCGGGTGGGGCCGCCTCACCGCGGCTGCGGTTCAGGTCGCAGCTCAGTCCGCGGGCCGGCCCGAGGGCCGTGTCGCGCGGTTCTCTGCCGTCGCCCTCTTCGTCAGCCGCACTTCCAGGCTCATCCCGTCCGTCCGGACGTCATGCGTGGCAAAGGCGCTGCCGGCGGCCAGGCTCTCGAACTGGGCCGGGGAGTAGGCGCGGCGTCGGAGCATGGCGAACGCCCGTCTCGTCGCGAACGCGTTCCACCGACCCAGCCGCATCGCCTGCACCTCCCTGTCGACATCGGCACCGGACGCAGCCTTGTTCATGTCCTGGATCACCGCGGTCCCACCGCTGCGCAGAACCCGGTGCATCTCGTCGAGGGCGTCGGCGGGCTGCGTGAAGTTCTTGAATGCCGCCTGACAGACGACCAGGTCGAAGGATTCGCCGTCGAACGGCATGCCGGCCACGTCGCCGTGGCGGAACTCGACGCTCACCGCCGCCTGTCGGGCATTCTCGCCGGCGATCTCGACGAACGTAGCGCTGATGTCCAGGCCGGTGACGTGAAACCGGCCGGCTCGCGCCATCTCGATGGCCAGGTATCCGGGGCCTGGCGCCACCTCCAGCACGTCGGCGCCGCTCGGCAGGTCGGCGGTGAGCTGTGCGGCCTGCTTCCGGTACGTCTCGGGTTGGCTCCCGGAGCGGCGCAGCCGCGCGTACCACCGCGCGGTCGCGCCCTCCATCTCCGGCACCCTGAAGCGCTTCCGGTGACCGTCCCTCACGCCATCACGCCCAAGGTCGATCGACGCTGCGGACGACCCGGGCACGGCTCGGTGCGGGTCGCCGTCATGACTGCGCGTGCTGCGCGTGCTCCGCGTGCTCCGGGTCGGCGACGGTCGGTACGCCGCCCTCCTTGCGTGCGCGGCGCGCGTCGGCGAGGAACTCCCGGGAGAAGATCGCCGACAGTACGGCGATGCCGCCGCGGTGGACGCGGATCTCGCCCTGGGTGATCTGTCCGACGATCCGGATCAACCGGCCGCCGGGTACGCCGTGGCCGTAGGCGTCCTTCACCTTGCCGCGTCCGGCGACCTTCAGATCCCACTGGTCGATGATCGCCCCATCGGGCACCAGCAGTTTGAGCATGGCCCGGTCGAGGTCGACCCGGACCTCGATGTCGCCGGCCGGGATGTGTGGCGAGCGCAGGTCCACCACGGCGCTGCCGCGGCGGGCCCGTACCTCGAACGTACGGGCGGTGGTCCAGGTACCGAGCTTCTTCACCGCGGCGTGGTTCGCCTGGATGCGGGTGGGTTGGTCGAGTGTGGCGGCTGCCATCACGATCTCCTCGGGGTGAGAGACTTACTTGGTTGGCCAAGTGTCTCGAAAATATGAACATCTTGGCTAGACGAGATATTAGAGGAGATGAGAGACCATGTCCACAGCTCCGGCGCGTACGCAGGTGGAAGCGGGGATCGTCGATGCCATCGTGCGGATGATCGCCGGGGCGGTTCTCTACAGCCACGAGGTGGCCGAGAAGATCGGGCTGGGGCCCAGCGACAGCCAGTTCCTGACTCTCTTGCAGGTCCACGGCCCGCTCACGCCCGGTCGGCTGGCCGAGCTGAGCGGCCTGACCACCGGTACGGTCACCGGTGTGCTGGACCGGCTGGAACGGGCCGGCTACGTCCGGCGTGACCGGGCCTCCGACGACCGACGCAAGGTCATCGTCTCCCGGAACGAGGAGCGCGTGGAGCAGGACATGGGCCCGCTCTACGCGCCGAAGGGCGCGTTCCTCCTCGACCTGCTCAGCGGGTACGACGACGAGCAGCTCGCCGTCGTCGCCGATTTCGCGGGTCGCCTCGCCAGGAGCTGACCCGAGATTTTGCCTCCGGTAGAGTTTGGGAACCCCTGCCCGGTGAGGCTATGTACGGACGTGGCGCGCTTTGCGCCGTCTGGGCCGATGCCTGCGCTGATGCCGTCGTGTGCCGTTGTGGTGGGCGCGATGATTGCCGCGATCAACCTCGCGCTGCCGAAGCTGTCCGGCACCGTCCATGCGCAGGCAACCGACGCCTTCACAACCGCCATGGCAATCGGCTACCGCGTGATCGCGTTGATCGTCCTCATCACGGCCATGTGAAGCCGGTCAAAGACCGGAGTGCCCGAGCGGTCCTGCGCACTCCAATCGATTCGTGCGACGTCCTGTCAACGCCCGATGAAATGTGGCGGTCGTTTTTCCCGGAAGGCTTGAATGCCTTCGGTGGCGTCCTCGCTGGTATTCACGACCATAACCGCCATGGCCGCGTTGGACAGGGACTGTTCGAATCCGCTGGAAAGCGCGTCGCGGAGCAGTCGCTTGGTGACACGGACCGTCAACGGCGCCTGGGCCGCGAAACGGCGGGCCAGCGCCAGGGTGTGATCCGCGAGAGCGTCGTCCGCCACAACCTCGGTGACGAGGTTGAGCTCCAGCGCCCGAGCGGCGTCGTACACCTCGTGCAGGGCAATCATGCGCAGGGCGTTGTCGTACCCCATCACCCGCGGGAAGAGCCACGCTCCGCCCTCGTCGGGCAGGAGGCCGACGCGGCCGCTGGTGTCGCCGAGCCGCGCGCTCGCCGCGGCAACACGGATGTCACACAGCAGCGCAAGCGTGAGACCCCCGGCCACGGCGGCGCCGTTCACCGCGGCGATGACCGGCTTGTCCAGCCGGAGCAGGTCGAGCGCAAGGGCGTGGAAGTCATGCTTGAGGTTCTGCGCCCGGCCCAACTGTCCGGTGAGTTCGCGTTGTTGTTCGGGATCGTCGCCGCCGATGTCGCCACCCGCGCAGAAGCCGCGGCCTGTCCCGGTCAGGATCAGGGCGCGCAAAGTGTCGTCCCGGTCATAGCGGTCCAGGGCCTCGCGGAGTTGCCGGCACAGCGCCGGTGTGTAGGCGTTCAGCCGCTGCGGACGGTTCAGCAGCACCCGGACGACGCCGTCACCGACGTCCTCCCACAGCACGGGCCCGTCGGATGGAGCCGGGTCGGAGGAAGTCGGGGCGTGGCCCGAACCGGTGCCGCTGACAGAACCGCTGCTTACAGAACCGCTGCTTACAGACCCACCGCTCACAGAACCGCCTCCATGCTTACCCCGTTGGCGGCGGCTTCCCGCCCAAGCTCGCGTTCGAGATAGGCGGCGCCACCCAGCAGAGGATCGAGGACGCCGGCGCGGCGCGCGTGGCGATGCAGGGGGTGTTCCCACGTCAGTCCCATCGCGCCGCATACCTGCAGAGCCTGGCGGGCGGTGTCGTCGGCAGCACGCCCGGCGACGGCCTTGGCCGCGGCAGCCGAGCGCGCGTCGCCGATCCGCCAGGCGTAGCCGACGAGCTCAGCCGCAGCGGTCAGCCCGACATGGGCCTCGGCCAGGCGGTGCCGGACCGCCTGGAAACTCCCGATAGGACGGCCGAACTGGTGGCGATCGGTCACATGGGTGACGGCGAGCGCGAGCATCGCCCAACCCACACCGACGAGTTCCGCGGCGAGTGCCCGGCGGGCCGCGGTAACGGCGGCATCCCACGCCGGCCCGGCGTCCCCCACCGCACCCGGAGCAGTGGCGGCCATATCGGCGATGCTCACCGAATCGGGCACAGCGGTCACCTCGATCCAACCTGCATCTGGATCAAGGCCGGTGAGGGGTGCAGCCTTCAGGGCGGCCGGCGGCAGCACGATCAGTCCAACCCCACTGCCAGCACGTATCGGCAGCACGATGTCGGTCACGTCGTCGAGGCCGCCGAGCACGATCCCACCCGGCTGAGGACCCGGTTCGCCTCCCCCCGCTGGGTACGGCAACGCCACCACCCGGGGTCCGGTGGGGGCGGGGAGCAGCCCGGTGAGCTCGGCGAGGACGAGGTCGTCCAGCGCCCGCGACCGGCCGAGTGCCCGGCCCTGCTCCTCGAACAGCGCTACGGTCGTGGCGACCGGATCGGCTCCGGCGGCCTCCTCCCAGCCGAGTTCGGCCAGCGCTCTGGACGCCTCGGCCGCCGTCGAAGCGCTGGCGAAGACCTCCCGAAGCGTCAGGCGCAGCTCCGCCAGGGTGTCCGCGTCCATCGTCACGCCTTCGCCTCCCTGGGTAGCCGCAGCACATGGTCGGCGAGGATCGAGCGCTGCACCTCGGCCGATCCGCCGTAGATCGACGCGGCCCGGGTGTAGAACCAGTCGGACCGCAGGACCTGCGCGCCCGTGGAAGCGCCGAAGGAGAAGCTCGGCAGGTGGATGCGGCGGCCGGCGTCCAGGACGGTCTGTTCGGCCGTCGCGAGCAGTACCTTGTCGACCGACACCTCCGGACCGGGTGTCTCGTTCATGGCCAGGCGGGCCAAGGTCCCGGCTGTTTTCACCCGCAACGCCAGGTGAGCCAGGTACGCCCGGCCGAGGTCCGCGCAGGCGATGTCGTCAGACACCTCGACCGCCCTTGCAAGGTCGGCGAGCCGTCGCCGCAGCTGCTCGGCGTATGCGTCAGTCATGCGTCCATACCTTCCTGGCTGTACGCCGGTCGGTCACGGCATCCGACGTCGGTATCTCGTCGCCCCCGGTAGGTCGTCCACGGCCACCCCTGTCGGTAGCCAGCCAAACGTATTACTGTTCGAGACGCCAGAAATTCGGGACCCGGGGTCCGGCGGCATCGAGTGCGTGAACCTGGCGAGCACAGCGGGCGTCATCGACACCGCTGGCTCCAGGCCCGACCGGGCGGCTAATGTGCACTATCCAGTAAGGCAGGGCGGGCACCTGCCGCCGAGATCAGCGCTGGACCCACGACGATGCACGAGGACGGAGCTGCTTCGTGTCGGTTGATCTGCGCCAGAACCCGGAGGTGGCGGAGCTGGCGCGGCGGACCGCCGAATTCGTCCGGGCGCAGGCCGTGCCGAAGGAGAAACGGCACCGCGTCGTGCGGCAGAACCTCGACGCTGTCACGGACCTGACGTGACCATCTCGCCGCCCGGCCTGGACCTGCCCCGGCTCCAGACGTTCTTCGACACCCGGGTGCCCGAGGCGACCGGGCCGATCCGGGCCGAGTTGCTGTCCGGCGGCCGGTCCAACCTGACCTACCGGTTGACCGACGGCAACATACGTTGGGTGCTGCGCCGGCCACCGCTCGGCGGCCTCACCCCGTCCGCACACGACATCGGCCGGGAGTACCGGATCGTCGAGGCGTTACAGGGCAGCGGCCTTCCCGTCGCCCGCTCCGTGGCGCTGTGCGAGGACGTCGACGTGATCGGCGCTCCGTTCGGCATTGTCTCCTACGTCGAGGGAACGGTCATCCGTACCCAGGAGGACCTGGCGGGCTACGGCCAGCATGAGGTTGACGCCGCTGCCTATGCCCTGGTCGACGTCCTCACGGCGTTGCATGCCGTGCCCTACGAGCAGGTCGGGCTCGGTCGCTTCGGGAAACCACAGGGGTACCTCGGCCGGCAGGTGCGCCGCTGGTACGACCAGTGGCGGCAGGTCGCCAGCCGGCAGCTGGCCGACGTGGACCGGCTCTACGAACGACTGAGGGATGCGACCCCACCGGAGTCCGGTGCGTCGATCGTCCACGGCGACCTTCGGATCGACAACGTCATCTTCGACGCGGCCGACGTCAGCGTAGTGCGCGCGGTCGTGGACTGGGAGATGGCCACCCTCGGTGACCCGCTCGCCGACCTCGGCCTGCATCTGGTCTACCGCGACCCACTGTTCGAACCGGTGGTCGGCGGATCGGCCGCCTCGGTCAGCGATCGGATGCCCGGCGCGTCCGCACTCGCCGACCGGTACGCCACCGCATCCGGGCGGGACCTGAACCAACTCAGCTTCTACCTGGCGCTGGGTTACTTCAAGAGCGCCGTCATCGCCGAGGGTATCCATGCCCGCCACGCCAGCGGTGTCACCGTGGGTGAGGGCTTCGGCTCGGCCGGCAGCGCGGTCCCGGCGCTGGCCGCCGCCGGCCTGGAAGCGATCAGCGGTCGATCGGCTGTGCAGTGACCAGCTCTCCCTGCCATGCGGGGAGCGAGCAGTGAGCGTCAGGGTGACCGGCTCCCCCCGCCCCGTCGGGCTCGTCACCGGGGCATCGCGCGGCATCGGCCTGACGATCGCCCGGTCGCTCGCCGCGGCCGGTTATGACCTCACGATCTCCGCGCGGAACGCCGCCGGGCTCGCCGACGTTGCCGCGGATCTCTCGACGGCCGGCGCCGTGATACGCCCGCACCGCGCCGACATGGCCGTCGAGCAGGACGTAACGGACCTTGCCGCGGCACACGTCGAGGCATACGACCGGCTCGACGTGCTGGTGATGTCAGCCGGTATCGGCTACGCCGCGCCCCTCGACACTGCGCCGCTGCACCGGTTCGATCGCCAGTTCGCGGTCAACGTCCGGGCACCGTATGTGCTCGTCCAGGCGCTGTTGCCGGTGATGCGGACGACGGCCCGTGACCATCCCGCCCGCGGTGTGAAGATCATAGCCCTGTCGTCGATCACGGGTGTGTACGCGGAGCCGGCGCTGGCGGCCTATGGAGCAACGAAGGCCGCGCTCGCCTCGCTGTGTCGGTCGATCAACGCGGAGGTCTCCGGCGCGGGAGTGTCGGCCACCGCGATCTGCCCCGGCTACGTCGACACCGACATGACGGCCTGGATGCGCGAGCAGCTCGACCCCACTTCCATGATCGCAACTGCGGACATCGCCGAACTCGTCATGTCGGTCACCCGGCTGTCCGCACACGCGGTCGTCCCGGAGATCGTCGTCACCCGGCCGGGGGAGCAGCTCCACCGGGCCTGACCGGCACGCACGATCACCAGATGGTCGATCTCGCAGCGGATAAAAGCGCAATTTACCCCCGAATCGGGATTCTGGAACCTCGCAAGAGCATGGAAGCATCTTGACGCATCAAATTAAAGACATCATGATGCCTTACATGCGGACCACCTTGACTCTCGATGATGATGTTGCCCGGCTGGTCGAGGAGGCTGTCCATCGCGAACATCGCCCGATGAAGCAGATCGTCAACGACGCACTGCGACGCGCCTTGGCGCTACGCGTCGCTCGGCAAGAGCCGTACCACCTGACGCCGCATGAGTCGGCTGTGCGGCCGGGCTTCGATCCATCCGGGTTCAACGGGCTGGCCGACGAGCTGGAAGACGAGGCGATCCTCGACAACGCACCGCACGGCTCATGATCGTTCCTGACGTCAACCTGCTGCTCTACGCGGTGATCTCCGGCTTCCCGCAACACCCTCGCGCGCACGCTTGGTGGGAACAAACAATCAACAGTCCCGCCCGTGTCGGCCTGACCCAGCCCGCTGTGTTCGGCTTCCTGCGGATTGCTACAAATGCTCGGGTACTCCAGTCACCCCTGGCTGTCAATGACGCCGTCGAATACGTACACGGCTGGCTCGAGCAACCCAACATCGACCTTCTCGTGCCAGGTCCTGAACACCTGCGCATCGCACTCGAGCTCCTCAAGGAGATCGGCACCGCGGGAAATCTGACCACCGATGTCCAACTAGCCGCCTATGCCATCGAGCACCAGGGCGAAATGCATTCCAACGATACCGACTTCGCCAGGTTTCCCAATCTGAAATGGATCAACCTCCTCCAATAAGAGCGCCCGA